>NZ_JAPQLL010000066.1:0-22263 GCF_028981865.1 Wolbachia endosymbiont of Drosophila nikananu
AGACCTGCTGCGAAAAGGTATATACTAATTTCAGGGTGAATTAGGCTAAAATAGCAGCAGGCTAAAACCCATGCCTCAAATTCACCAAACCTTCAATAATATTAAATCTCATGTTATATTTTTTCTGAAAGTTACGGTAAACGTGCGACAAAATCTTGAATATTTTCAATTCTCGTATCTTATTTTCGACCCTCATCCTAAATGATGCCAACTCTCGGTTGTGCTCCTTTTGCTCCTCAGTTAGTGGCTTCTTTCGGTATTTTTTGTATGGTATCACAACGTTACTTTGCAATTTTTCCATCCCTGATAGCCAGAATCGGCATGCTTTATACTGTCTGTAGGCAGCAATTTCTCCTGTTTTCTTATCCGAAAATCGTGAATTCTCCCACGGTGAGATCTTGAAACCGATAAAATTTGCCCTCTTTCTTCGATCACAATTTCTGTTTTCATCGTGTGCACTTTTTTCTTGCCAGAGTAACTTTTCTTCCGTTTTCTGCTTTCTTTTGGCTGCTGTATCTGCTGCTCTGTAACATCTGCCAGTATCTTCAAAATCCTCTCTGGCGTTAGGGTTCTGTCCTTTTTTATAGTAATTTTTTTTGCCAACAGTGGCTCCATTTTCTTCAAAAGTCGGCAAATATTCGCATTATGTAAGTTGAAAAGGCAGCCTAAAAATCTGTGGGTTATGTAGGTCCGATAATACAAAATTACGCACAACATTTTATCTTCCAGTGTCGGTAAATTAGCAATTCTTCCGTGGCGCTTTTTCTGTCTTTCAAGCTTTTCCCACTCTGGACGGACTTTTTCCAAGATTTTTTCGAATTCTTCTATTTTCAATCCCGTTACATCTCGAAAATTTCTCGGGTGTTTACTTACTTTATGGTAATTCAGACTCATTTTCCCTCACTTTTTATTTCTCTTTTTCATACTTTACCATCTTTTACACTATTTTGCAGCAAGTCTACACAAGGTGATTAATGGTATGTAAATCTCCTCTTGATATCAACCTTCGTTGTTGGGAAAGCAGATAAACCACGTCGAAAATTCGCTTAAACCTTCTAACCACAGGCAAAAAGGCGCTTTTTTAATTTACCATTGAAATTTATGCCGTTAACCACCTTATATAATGCCACTTATAGCACTTTCAACACTTACGGATAACACCCCACTGGTGGCCCAAACTACAACGTTCGTACAGTTGTGACTTGTATAGCGGGAATTGGTATAACTAATTTACTTATCGACATATCCACTAACTATAATCTGTGTACCGCTACACAGTTAGAAGTATTTTTTGATTTTACAATACAGCTTGAGATTCAATTTTTATAATTTTCTTGTTGACTAGCCAGACGGTATCTACCTTCTCAGCTTACTGCTTTTGATAAAGTGTGGTTTGCAAGACCATATCAAATAGATCCTATTAAAAATCAATCGAATCTTCACATGTTTGTTCTTCATAAAAGAAGTTCAATGTTATCGTAGTACCAAGTTTTGCTTCACTTTTAATGTCAAAAGTTCCACCCATTAACTCTACTAATTTCTTGCTTAGCGGTAATCCGATGCCCGTACTTTCATTTCTATATCCCGAATCTGCTTGGCCAAAAACAGACATAACTTTATATATATCCTGCTGCATTATTCCTATTCCATTGTCATGAAACTCAATAGTTAATAAGTTTTTTTCTATATTTTCTTTTATCACCATTCTTATTAAACCATCTTTGGGAGTAAACTTGATTGAGTTTGATAATAAATTTATTATAACTTGTTTCATTCTCTTAGGATCTAAGATGACTAATAATTGTTTATTAGTCATCTCTTTTTTTAAATTAATCCCTGCTTCTTTTAATTTAGGTAATAGCATATTTACGCATGAATCTATTATTTTGCTCAGGTTAAACTTCACTTTTTCTACTGTTAAACTACTTGATTCAGCCTTTGAAAAATCTAACACATCGTTAATTAAGGTAAGTAAGTGTGTTCCTGCATTATATATATCGTCTGCATACTCCTTGTATTGAGAGTTATCCATTGAACCTAAAGTTTCATTTTTGATCAACTCCGCAAATCCAATAATAGCATTAAGAGGTGTGCGTAATTCATGTGTAACGCTTGCAAAAAATTTTAGCTTATTTGCATTTTCTTGCTCTAATGCCTCTTTTATCTGCTGTAATTCAATGTTAGTTTTATGTTGCTTGGCTAGCATTTGGGTATTAGAAAAGTGCAAATAGAACATTATTATTAAAATTATTAATAATAAGCCTAAAAATGTTAAAAATAGGCCATATGCTATAACATAAGAATTATTGTAGTTTCGAAGAATCTTCAAAAAAAACGACGGTTTAACGCTATTTTCATGGAATATAGGAAAAATAGAAGTTAATGTATTTCCTGTAGTATAAAATATTTCTTGGTTACTTAATAGTTCATCAATTTCATCGTTTGTAAGTAACTGTTCATAATCATAATCTTGAGTGTTAAAATTACTGAATATTATTCTGCCGTTTTGATCATACAGTATTAAGCTGAAATCCTTTACTTTGCTCACTGATTGTAATAATTCAGCACGCAGTTTTACCAGTTGGTTTATGTAATCAAAACTTTTGTATTTAATGTGATGCTTTTCTATTAGTAAATAATGGTATTTTTTTATCATGCCATTTTCCAGTATACTTTTTAAGTTTACACTTGAATCACGGTAAGAAGAAAGGAAATTACTCCTTAGTAAATAATTACAATATATCACACTGAATAAAATCATAAAGATCGATGAGAGTAATGCAATAACTTTTGTGTATTTGTTTTTCTCCAGCGCAGAAAACATTGATTTACCTAGCTTATACATATCCTTCTTATTGTGAAACAACGGTTTTTATGTTATTAATAATAAAATTTAGCATATAATATTTTATGACAATTTCTCCTATTTTGCCAGTTTATTCTCCTGTTAACATAAATTTTTCTTATGGTAAAGGTATTTACTTGTATGATATTGACGGTAAGCGCTACGTAGATTTTCACTCTGGAATAGCAGTTAGTAGCTTAGGTCACACCAATTCGCGATTAATTAGTGCTCTAAAATTGCAAGGAGAAGAATTATGGCATATATCAAATACCTATAATATACCTGCTGCCAATAATTTTGCAGAAAAATTAATAAGCAACAGTTTTGCTAACACTGTATTTTTCTCGAATTCTGGATCAGAGGCAGTAGAATGTGGGCTTAAGATTGCTAGGGTCTATCAAAACGGAAAAGGCAATAAGAACCGTCACAGAATTTTAACATTTCATGGTGCATTTCATGGAAGAACCTTTTTAACTTGTGCTACAAACGATAAACAGAAATTTTCTGAATTACTGAGTCCCTGTATTGATTGGTGTGATAACATCGAGCCCAATATTGAGAGTGTAAAGAAAGCAATTTCAAGTGGTATAGGTGTTATATTAATAGAACCGATACAAGGGCAAGGTGGTATCAAAGTAATGAATGAAGTCTTTATGAAAGAACTAAGAAAGCTGTGTGATAAAAATGACATATTGCTATTTTTTGATTGCGTACAATGCGGTACTGGTAGGACAGGAAAATTATTCGCATACGAACATATAGGAGTGGAACCTGATATATGTGCTCTTGCAAAGGGAATAGGAGGAGGCTTTCCGCTAGGGGCTTGTCTTGCAACTGAAAGGGCTGCTAAGTATATGGCGGTCGGTATGCACGGTTCCACTTTTGGTGGCAATTCGCTTGCAACCTCAGTAGGTAATGCTGTGCTCGAAGAACTGCTCAGTCCTGGCTTTTTGAAAAATGTTGAAATTAGAGGTAAGTATTTAAAAAATAAATTAGAAGACTTAGCAAGTAAATTTCCAATAATAGAAGAAGTGAGAGGGAAAGGGTTAATGCTTGGAATAAAAGTGAAAGCAGACAATCAAAAGTTTGCAGAAGAGTTAAGTCATCGTGGTTTACTCACTGTTGGAGTAACATCAGATAACGTTGTGAGAATTTTGCCTCCATTAATCATAACTGGAAAAGAGATTGATGAAGGAATTGAGATTTTGACTCAATATTTATCTGAGAAATCTTCTAATTTATATTGATATGAATGATAATTTAGTATGCCTCGGAGTGGTTACCTCCCCCCATGGAATTAAAGGAGCGGTTAAATTAAAAACTTTTACCGAAGAACCTGAAAATATATCCTTATATGGTGAGCTAATAAATGGTGATGAGAATTATAAAATAGACTCAGTATCCGTCATAGGTGATAATTTAGTAATAGCTACAATCAGCGGAGTAAATTCCCGTAATGAAGCAGAGCTTTTAAGGAATAAGAAGCTGTATATAGAAAGAAGCAAGCTACCGAAGCTAAATGATGAGAATGAATTTTATCAAAGTGACCTTGTAGATATGGAAGTAAGGCTGGAAAGTAATGAATTATATGGCAATGTAAAATCTATATATAATTTCGGCTCAGGGGATATATTAGAAATTTTGGTTATCAGCACAAAAAAACGCATTATGCTATCTTTCACTAAAGAGATATTTCCACATATAAATATAAGGGGGAGGTATATAGTATTAAATATGCCAGAATTTATTGACTAATAAAGATTTTGATATTTATATAAAGCTATTTATAATTATAAGATCAAGTTGAAAATGTAATTATGGCAGAAAGAGCTAACGATATCAGGCCAGGTCAGGTGTTGGAACATAACGGCGGATTATTTTTGGTTGTAGGTATTATGCATACTCAACCTGGTAAAGGTGGTGCATACATACAAGCCGAAATGAAAAACATTAAAACCGGAGCAAAACACTATGAAAGATTTCGCTCTGATGCAACAATCAGAAGAGCAATTTTAGATGAAGAGGAGTATGTTTACCTTTTCACTGAAGGAAACATTGTAAATCTTATGCATCCAAGTAATTACGAGCAAATCACTATAAATTTGGACTTATTGGGAGAGAAAAAGATTTATCTACAGGATAATATGAAAGTTAAAATAGTAACTTATCAAGACAAAATAATTTCTGCGCATGTGCCTGATTATGTTACACTTGCTGTGAAAGAAACAGAGTCTGTTATTAAAGGCCAAACTGTTACTTCTTCTTATAAGCCTGCAATTTTAGAAAACGGAATGCGCGTTAACGTGCCTCAGTTTATAAAAGAAGAGGATAAAATTGTAGTATATACTCCAGATGACAGCTATTATGAAAGAGTGAAAGAGTAAAAGGAAGAATGTCCATCTCATCACCACGAATTAATGTGATGCTTGATTCTGTGCGTAGTGCTTCCAGGCAGCTTATGCGCGATTTTAATGAATTGCAAATTTCTAATGTTAAATCAGCAGACTTTATTAATAAAACTTATTCAAAATCCAAGCAAACCATATACAATTGCTTGCACGACTACAAACGAGACTATGGGTTTATTTCCGAAGGTGATACTGACCAAGAAATAAAAGATAACGGTTACACTTGGTTTATTATGCCTATAGAGGGCAGGGAGAATTTTTCTAGTTGCATAGTTTATTTTGCAGTATCAGTCTGTCTCATTCATAAAAATAAAGTTGTGGCGGCTGTAATTGATGCTCCGGCTCTTAGAGAAACTTTTTGGGCAGAAGAAAAGAAAGGTGCTTTTCTTGAGGATTTTAGATCTCGTCATATAAAAATGCGGGTGAAAAGCCGTGAAGGGGGTCTAATAGATGTAAGTGGTAATTTATTAAATAAATTGCTGCCTGGCAATAGTAATGTACGCTCCATCGGTTCAACAATTTTAGGCTTTGCGTACCTTGCAGCAGGAAGGCACAGAGGAACAGTTTACTCTGGAGTTAACAAATACAAAACTTCGCTCGGTAGGCTTTTTCTGCAAGAAAGCGGTGGAAGGTTAACGGAAGACAACGGATTGATTATTGCTGGCGATGTTAAATTAGGATAAATAGGCTACAGAGATAGACAACTTTTCGAGTATCTGTTCAGCAGAGTGGCAAAATAAGGTAGACGAGAAAAGACAACTATAGGAATAAATGGGTGTCATTTCAGTGCGTGACACTGGTTTCCATCCAAAAGGGTGTCATCCCAGTGCCCAGACACTGGGATCCAGAAAATTTGATTATGTACTGTACAACATTTTCGATCAAAAGCTGGATTCCAGTGTCAAGCACTGGGATGACAAGAAAGGGAGCACTGGGATTTTTGTTTCAGTATTTGTACATTAGCCATGCATCTGAACAGATACATCAAAAGCTGGATTCCAGCGTCACGCGCTGGAATGACATCATAGGGGCACTGGAATTTTTGTTTCAATATTTGTACATTAGCCATGCATCTGAACAGATACCTTTTCGAAAACTTTTACAAGAGATTCTGTTAAATGTTTTATCATTTCATCAGTATGATAAGGTGTAGGGGTAATACGGAAACGCTCAGTTCCTCTTGGCACTGTTGGATAATTTATATGTTGAACATATATTCCATACTCATCAAATAATAATTTTGATGCTTTTTTGGATAACTCTGGGTTGCCAATTATTATTGGAATTATATGAGTTTCTGTTGGAATAAAGTTAATTCCTGTATTTCTCAGTGAGTTTTTTACTTTTTCAACGACTTGCTTTTGCTTTTCCCTTTCAATGTTGCTCGATTTTAGGTGTTCAACGCTTGCCTTTGCTGCCGCTGCTAAAACAGGCGACATAGCAGTGGTGAAAATAAATCCTGGAGCGGAACTTCTTATTACATCTACCAAGCTCTTTGAAGACGCGATATACCCACCCATCACTCCAAAAGCCTTCGATAGTGTACCTTGAATGACGGTTATTCTATCCATCAGGCCTTCTCTTTCTGCAATTCCGCCACCATGTGAACCATACATGCCAACTGCATGCACCTCATCCAAATAGGTGATTGCATTATGTTGATCTGCAAGATCGCATATCGCTTCAAGCGGCGCTATATCGCCATCCATTGAATATACGGATTCAAGAGCTATTATCTTTGGTGTTTTTGTGTCTACGGACTTTAACAACTGGTCTAAGTGATCAACATCATTGTGTTTAAATATATGTTTTGGTCTTTTTCCTGATTTTATGCCTTCTATCATTGAAGAATGGTTCTTCTCGTCTGAAAAAATTACTACATTTGGGATAATAGACGATAAAGTGCTAAGTGTAGTCTGGTTAGCAAGGTAGCCACAAGCAAAAGTTAAAGCAGCCTCTTTTTTATGCAAACAAGCTAAGGATTCTTCAAGTTCGACAACCTCTTTTGTTGTACCAGATATATTTCTTGTTCCTCCAGCACCAACAGATGAATTTTGAATAGCAGCAATAACACTCTCATTCTGTGACATTCCTAAGTAGTTATTACTGCACCAAACAATTACTTCCCTATTTCTTTCGTAGTCCATAATGTGGGGGAGCCTACCTGGCAATGACGCAAAGTGCGTAAATTCACGGTAGCGCCCCTCATCTTTTATATCTTTGATTTTGTTTAAGAATATTTCTTCGTAGTTTACCAAGTTTTTATTCGCTAATAATTAATACAATTATAACAAATTATTAAATGGTAAACTACAATATTTATTCTTCAACTTACTGTTGCAGCAAGCTCTTTATCAGCTATAAGTTCAACATTACTACCCTTAAATGAACTTGAAGGTCTGTTACAGCAATATATGATTACAGCAGCAACCAGACAACAAGCTCCAACTGCTACTCCCACTGCTAACATTTCTAAGTAAACTGCAACAGCCACACCTGAAATAATACCAGCTATTGCAAGTGCAGAAGCAGCTATAACATGCAGCTTACTACTTTTTGTACTGTTGCTACTTTTTAGCGTAGAATCTCCTTTATTTGTTTTCTCTGGTTCACCAGTTACATCTTCACCTGAAGAGTCTTCACCATACTCATCATTTGCTGTACCTAGTGAAGACATATCATCCTCAATAGAAATTCCATGCAAATCACCAGTAATTGAAGAGACATCACCCTCACCTACAAGTCGACCACTACTATCCTCAATATCTTCCATAATTACCATATGCCCTTCGATTGTAGGTGCACCGTTAACATTTGGAAAAGTGCTAGGTGATGGTACTGAAATTTCTGGTTGTATGCCTTGCAAACTACCACTACCTTTGGGAGTAAGGTCCTCCTTAGTTATATCTTCAGAAGAAACTTTAATATATTTATCATTGTTATTGTCAGTATCACCTTCATCACTCTTAGGCAATTTAGTGAAGCTTGAAGGACCGCTACTGCACTCATCACCACTCACAGAATTTTGTGGTGAAAGTGGTGGTGAATCTTGTTGATCACCTTTACTTTCAGACTCTACCGGTTGAACAGGAACTCGTTCCTTCTCATCACCATCAATTGATAACACGGTAGTACTGTCACTTTGAAAAACAAGATCGTCCTGTGTACTTAAACTTTCAGTATCATCCATTTGTCCTAGAACTGGAGTCTCAGGAACTTCTTGTTGCTCTTGAGTATTAGAAGGCTGTACCTTAAGTCCTGCACTTTCTTCTGGTACATGCTCAGTAGGTTGAACAGGAGCTTGTTTTTTCTCATCACTCTCAACACCTGTATTGCTAGGCTTGCTGTCAACTACTAAAGTTTTTGGTTGTGTATTTTGTATAGCAGCATCTCCTTGGTGCTCTTTAAACACGGTTTTATCATGCTCACCATCATTTAGCTGTCTTGTTGTAATTACTACAGGCTCTTCTTCATTAACTATATCCTGAATTGGAGAACTGCTACCAGAACCTGAAGGACTGTCACCACGCTTATCATCACTATCGCCAGTAACATCTTCATCACTCACAGGACTCCGTAGTAAAAGTGGTTGTGTATCTTGATCAACTTCAAACTGGAAACTATTCTCACTTGAAGAAGCATTAGGCGTTTCAGGTGTAGTTAGTTGAACAGGTGGTACAGTATTGCTTAGATCACTAGGCTGCTTGCCATTGATTTGAGCACCATTTTCCTTATTTTTTTGTTTGCCTTTTTTACCCATTACTCCTCCTATTGGATCATTTTCATTATTCATAACATTTTCTCGTTTGTCAACAATATTTTTTTGTGGTTGTTGACTCAATTCACTATTACTGCAGGTAGATCTCATTGCTAAACTACCACCTGCTACTAGATCAGCACCAATTGAACTAGGAAATCTAACAGACATATTTTCAGTTCCACACAACTGCCTTAACTCCATACTGTTTCTATTATTGTTAATATAAAGAGGCACTTCGTCTCTTCCATTAATGTTACACTCTATATGAGACATTATTAAAGGATCTTCAACGACCATAGCATTAAACCCGTTTTTATGGCTTATTAAATCAGCAAACTCCATTTTTCTTTCAAAATAATAGCGTTTTCCGTGTTTGAAATAGCACTGAAAAAAAGATAATAAGGCGTAGTTAAAGCTGTAGTGATTATATAATAAGGAACTGCAACTACATAAGAAAAGTAATAGTATTTAGATCTATTACTATCTGGTTGAAAATCTTCTGGTTTCATATCTTGAATGCAACCATAATAGGTGTCTGTTTTATGATAATACTTTTCTACTATATGGAGGTCCGTCACAAGGCAGTTTACTATCAAGTTACCTGTTTTTATTTTTAATGGTTCACCTACATGTTTAAAGCCCATAGAACCAGTTGGGAGCATGGGTATTGGATCTGATAAATTAGTTACTCTAATGGTATTTTCTCCAAGAAGCCTTTCATAAATTTCAGCACCACGGGAGTCAAAAACCCTCGGAGAACCAAAAGTTACAACACGAATATGTTCAGCACTCTTTACTTTCTTAAGATATAAAGCAGTTATAGTAGTAAGAGCGGCTCCCATACTATGGCCCGTACAATTAATTCTAAAATCTTTGATTTCTGATCCTTGCTTTTTAATGTAATCGCTTAATACTTTATCAAGACTAGGCAACAAATCATAAAATGCATTATAAAAACCACTATGCATTTTCCCACCTTCAGGTAAAATTTCTGGAGTAAATGCTGCGCTTACATCAGTTATCACATCATCAAGGTCTTTAGTACCACGATAGGCTATGGTTATTTCTTTATCTTTTGTAAAAACAAAACCAGCAGGCGTTCCATTTTTCTCATAATAAAATGGAATAATACCATAACCTTCGTTAAAGAGTGTAGCTTTAGTTTTATATCTACTATCTAACCTTTCATCGTTATTACCATAGCTGATTTTACAGAAATTACACATCTCTAATAATTCCTGTTTACTAAACCCTGCAATTTGTATTTTGTCTAGATCACTAACCTCGATAATTTCATAACCATTCTCAAAGCTACTACATTGAAGTTTATCCTCGAGTTGACTTCCATTACCTGAAATTTCAGACTCTTCTTCTCCTTCAATACCTGAATCTCCGGAATGGTGACGCTCCTTAGTTCCTCCTTGATTTTTGCTTTCTAAAATCTCGAATTCTTCTTCAATACTTGAATCCTCAGAATCTGGCTTTTCAAAACCATGCCAATTTTTGATTAATCTTTCAGGATTTGATTGGCCATGTGAAGTTGTATCCTGTGATACAAAGTCTCTAAAATTGGAACCAAACATGCTTTACCTCCTAACTACTATAGCTAACTCAAGAAAGGTTTCCCTACGTCATACCGCCGCGGTATCTCAGCATAGATTCCGCTAACGAGTAGCGGAATGACGAATTTGTTGTTTTTCAAATTGTAGGTAAACCTAAGCCACTTTAGCTATAGCTAAGTATAGCATTAAACAGAAATTTTGCCAAGCAAATTATTTAGCCTTTTAGCAAACAGGCTTGCATCGTCCATCTCTTCACCTTCCACGATACAAGCTTGGTAGAACAATAGGTGGACCATGTCCTCCAATGTTGGGTTTTCACCATTTTCAGCGTGAGATTTCATTATACTTTTTATTACAGGATGTTTAGTGTTGATTTCCAGCACCTTTGGCGTGCGGTAATTTAACTGCTTTTGTTCACGCAAAAAACGCTCCATGCGAAGATCCATAGTACCTTCATCAACCGCTAAACACACAGGACTGTCAGTCAACTTTTTAGAGATCTTTACACTTTTTACTGAATCTCCGAGCACTGTAGTAAAATATTGCAATATAGTTTCCTCAGTTTTTTCTTCATTCGATTTATTTTCTTCATTTTTCTTATCTTCTTCTGAAGAGAATTTTTCCAAATCAACATCAGCGCGAGTCACAGACTTAAACTTTTGATCTTTATATTCATGAATTACACTGGTCCAGAAATCATCCACTGGATCAACGAACAGAAGAACCTCCAGCCCTTTACTGACGAATCCCTCAAGTTGCGGACTGTTTTTCACTGAATCGAGGCTATTTCCGGTGAGATAATAGATATGTTCCTGTTCAGGCTTCATTCTGCTTATATAGTCATCAATGCTGATCAACTTCTCATCACCGGTGCTATTAAATCTGCAAATTGAGAGCAGCGCTTCTCTCTCATCAGCTGGCATAGCTTCACAAAGACCTTCCTTTAAAACTGCACCAAAATTGGTCCAGAATTTTGTATATTCCTCTAAATTCTCTTTTGCTTTTTTACCGAGCTCTGATATCACACGCTTAGTGAGAGATTTTCTGATCTGCTCAACAACACGATTATTCTGCAGCGTTTCTCTGCTGATATTAAGAGGCAAATCCGGTGAATCAACCACACCTTTCAGAAAACGCAAGTATTGTGGTATGATCTGTACGTTATCTTCAGTAATAAATACCTTGTTTACATATAACTTCACAGAGCAACGTCTATCTAGATGAAATAAATCAAAAGGTTTAATAGAGGGAACATAAAGCAAATTCGTATATTCTATTGCACCTTCATTTTTATTATGCAATATCATCCAAGGTTCACCACCAACATGCGCAACACTGCGGAAAAAATCGTTGTGCTCCTCCTGAGTAACGTCATTTTTTGGCTTAGTCCAAATTGCAGCCTTACTGTTTAACTTTTCACTTTTTCCTTCTTCGTCTATGAATTCAACAGGAAAATTTATATGATCGGAGTAAGTAGTGACAATGTTTTCAACACGAAATTTATCTAAAAACTCATTCTCTTCAGGGCGCATAACGAGCGTAATTTTGGTTCCACGAGGGACTTGATTATCTGATTTACTTATTGAATATTCTCCATCTCCCTTGGATTTCCAGACCCAAGACTCCTCCTCTCCAGCTTTTCTTGATTCTACTATTACTTCCGATGCAACCATAAAGCTTGAATAAAAACCAACACCAAATTTGCCAATCAGCTCCACAGCTTGGCTTGAATCCTTGCTATTTTTAATCGCATCTAAGAACTTTTGCGTACCAGAGCTTGCAATTGTACCAAGGTTATCTATTAAATCTTGTCTGTTCATTCCGATGCCATTATCAGTGATATATAGCTCGTTCTTATCTTTATTGGAGCTGATAGTGATTTTTAATTCATCACTCAAATCTAGCAAATTAGGATTTAGTTGGGATTCGTAGCGCAGTTTATCGCATGCGTCCGATGCATTTGATATTAGCTCTCGCAGAAAAATGTCTTTATTAGTATAAAGTGAATGAATCACTATATTCAGTACTTTCCCTACTTCAGCGTCAAATTTTAAATTTTCAGTTTCTTGTACATTATGCATTTTGAGCTCCATTATTTGCCTATTACCCTAATAATTTAAGTATTGCACTGCAATCTTTCAAGGTCATGTACGCCAAAATTAATGTGGGTGTAGTTATATGACACCCAATTTATGAGATCTCTTGCATAACAAACTTTTGGCAGCGCGTTGGATGAAACGAAAAAACTTGCTTGACAAGCCTCGCCAGCCCCCTTATCATGGTACTGAAGGTATTCATTTATCTTCAATCTGTGCAGATTAAATGACAACAGCATTACGTGATTGGCGTCTTATTTTTAATTTTTTGCACTATGTGCACCTTATGTCTTCACAACATTTCTGGGTTTTTACCCACACAAGCTGAAACGCGCTTATAAGTCGTTTAAGACAGTATAGTACGCCGATTTGCAGGATTAGAGAGTGACAACTAGCTAACACGGGATTTCTTTTGCCTTTTTTTCTGCTTAGTAAATTTCTTAAACATTTAAACTAAGGTGAGTTGCATTTAAAAGCAGCTAAATTGCAGTGTTTAAGACTTAAAAAAACGCCAATACAGAAAATAGACAATGACTAGGGTTTCTTTTGCCTTTTTTTTCGTTTGGTAAGTTTCTTAATGTTTATAGCTAAGAGAGCCCAAGATAGGTGTCATTCCAGTGCTTGGCACTGGAATCCAGCCTTTATTATACAGCCACTTGGTTGAAATTACGTCTTCTGGATCCCAGTGTCAAGCACTGGGATGACAGGAAGAGAAGGCTACTTGGATGACACCTTGACGATTTGAAGAATCATCATACCGCTACTTGTTAGCGGCGTGGCGGTATGACGTAGAACTGCTGTCATTCCAGTCTGGAATCTAGTTCTTATTGTACATTTACTTGGTGTAGAGTTAAGTTTCCTGGATCCCAGTGTCAAGCACTGGGATGACAAAGAAATAGGCACTGGGATGACGAGAAAGGGGCTACTCGGATGACACCGTCATAAAGGAACCAGTGTCAGCTACTTTCATGACACCATGACAATCGTCATCCCGCTGCTTGTTAGCGGGATCTAGAGATACCTGCGGTATGACGGTTCGTGGCGGTATAATGAAGCTTGAAAGCGGATCACCTTTCACGACCTGTATTTACTTCAGGAGTATTAACAGGTGTTATCGTTGGGTTTTCAAGTTGTGTTGCTTGCTCTAAGCCCTTGCTTATACTTTTGTCCTGATTTAAAATTTTATCAAAGTTCTTACTTTGTTGGCAATCATTTATCACGTTAATTTCTAAGCCAGGGCCTTTATAATTGAAAAACTCACCAGGTTGGACATTATATTCCTTACCATTGATATTTAAGTTAATCGCATCAGCAATATTGAGAGAAGTTGTATCTTGCTGCAGATTTTGCTTTGTCTCAGGACTATTATATGTAATACTAACTTTAAGAGCTTTATCCTGATAATTAAAGGCCTTTCCTGGCTCTAAATTAAACTCTTTTCCGTTTATATTTATGAAAGAACCTCGATTCATGCTTTTTTGTTGCCCATCGTCATTTAATGTATTTCTTTGAGCATCTTCTTTCATGCCACGAGCATTCTCTACACTCTTTTCATCTTCACCCAAAAGTTTTTCTAATATTTTCTTCAAAAAACGCCCCAGAAGGCTAAAAAGCCCTTCTTCTTTTTGATTTTCTTGTGGTTTAGGCGTGTTATCTTTTTTGCCTAGCTCAGTATTGAGCTTCTCTTTTACAGAACTCTTGCTCACTGAGGGACTAACGATGTGCTTTGATGGCTGTGTATCTGTTTGCACAGAAGTCTCTTTTTGTCTACTTTGCTCAAAGCTTTTACCTTCTGCTATAGGCTTTTTCGGAGAATCTTGGAGTTTTTTGTCACTTTTTGGTCCTGCAACTTTTTCACTTCTGAAAATACCCTTGCCTTTATATTGGCGGTCAAGCTCAGCAATTCTTTCAAAATCTTGATGTACTTTTTCAGCTGCATGGCTCTTTCGACTTTCAAGCTTCTGATTCAATTTAGCAATGGTCTGTACTTTATCTTCTAATGAAGCTCCTTCTGGGAAAGGACCTGGGGAACGCTCAAAAACATCTTTAAATTTTTTTTCGACACCTGTTTGAGGTGTATCTTTAACTTCAGTCATACCTACTCCTAATAAAACTTATAAAACCAGTGTATTAGCTCATTATGTAGAAATGGTTAACACAACTTGCAATAAATAGTGTTTCTTGTGGTTATCAAGAGCGTCTTATTTATGTTTTTTTCATCAAAATGTTATTTACTTATTAACCTAAAATACGTAACAATGTAGAAATGAGAAATAGTCCATTAGCAGTAGTATTCGATTGGGATAATACCTTAGTTGACACTCAAGATAACATTTTTAATGCTATTAAGCACACCATAAATTCAATGGGGTATAGTAATAAAGCTGCTGATAGAAATTCCCATGAGTCGAGAAAGAGCTATATGGTCGATTTATTTGGCGATCAGTGGAAAAAAGCAAATCAGATATATCAACAATATTTAGATGATGCACTATTGCAAAACATTGCTCTGAATCAAGGAGTAGAGAAAATGTTGCAGACACTGAAAAGCCACAATATTTATCTAGCAATAGTAAGTAATAAGAAAAATACTAATTTACGTAAAGAAGTTGCCTATTTTAAACTAGATTCTTACTTTGAAAGAGTAGTTGGTTCATGCGATACTGCGGAAGACAAACCATCTGCAACTCCACTGCTATTTGCACTAGAGGAGAGTACGTTGCTTATAAATAGAGAAAATATGTTTTTCGTTGGTGATAGCATCACAGATGTTCTGTGTGCACAAAATGCCAATTGTTTACCTATTATATACGGTCAATCAATAAGCGGTTATGAAGATTTGTTATGTTTTCAACATTTTGATAAACTTACAGATTTTATAATAAAGTATTTAGAAGGTAGGTAATGACAGAGATTGCCAGTATACAAAGGCGCTTTTGCGCATATTTAATAGATGTAGCAATTTTATTAATTCCAACTTTATTAATTATACTGCTATTAGAGGATTCTCCGTTGATCTTACATCTATCATACATGTGTGTAAATTGTAGTTACTTCACATATTTTATATCTTCAAAGGCCCAAGCAACTCCAGGTCAACAGTTAATGAATATATATACTACCAATTTAGATGGTTCTAAAATAGACTTGAATTTAGCGTTTGACAGAAGCACTTCCCAGTTTTTTCTTCCTTTGTTAAACAGTGTAGTAGTTGTCCTTACTGAATTTTTGCAAGATCAGGAGGTATTAGTGAATGTCTTGAGTGCATTGAAAGTAATTATAGTGCTGCTCACCCTCTATTGGTATCTAGTTGCTTGCTTCTCTAAGAAAAAACAGACATACCACGACATGCTATTTAATACGGTTGTTATCAAAGGAACTATTAAATGAGTTGCTATAACTATCGTTATCATGTAAATTATGCTGATAAATTGAACTCAGGGAAGATTATGAATGAAGAGATAGTAAAACATTTGAATAAATTATTGACCAATGAGCTGACTTCTGTACGCCAGTATCTTTTGCATTTTGCGGTTCTCAAAAACAATGGAATTAATAGACTTGCAGAAAAGGTAAAAAATGAGCTTAACGAAGAACTTGAACATGCAAGCAAGTTGGCAGAAAGAATTTTGTTGTTTAAAGGAGTCCCAAATTTTCAAGATACAAATGGAATCTCAAAGTATGATGGAAAGTTTACAAAAGATACAATACAAAAAATCTTAGAAGCTAATTTGAAATTAGAGGGAAAAGGTATTAAGGATATCAAAGAAACGATTTCTATCGCTGAGAAAGAAAAAGATTTTGTTAGTGTAATGTTATTAGAAGAGATGTTAAAAAATGAAGAAGAGCACTTCCATTGGATTGAGAAGCAGATCGATCTTATTGAACTAATGGGTGTTGAAAACTATTTAAGAACACAAATATAGAGTGTTAAAAAAGATAGTATTTATTTTAATTGTACCTTGTTTGCTCCTTTTTTTATTAGGGTTATGGCAAGTATTCAGATTGAACTGGAAGAATAATATTATCAAAAATATGAATCTTCCTGTTGTTCATCTGTTGCCCAATAACGACCTTGAAAAATTTAACTATAGGCATGTCAAGATTGGTGGGATTCTAAGTGGCATAGAACTATATGTTTTTGCAGGGCAACACGGCTATTATGTGTTGTCTCCCATGCTGCTTACTACTGGAAACTATATGTTAGTGAACAAAGGAATAGTTAAAGAAAAAAAAGAGAAAAAAGTAAAAATTGAAAAAGTAGTTGCAGATGGAACTTTATATTGCGATAGCAATAAAAGCAAAAATTGGTTTATCAAGAACGATACTGCTTCGAATACATGGTTTACCCTGAGTACAGAAGAAATTTCCAATGAGTTGGGTATTAAGCTAGAGAAGTGTATATTATGGCCGAACAATTTTGGTAGCAAATTAGCTATACAGCCAATGAAGCATTTGGAATATGCAATCACTTGGTTTGCACTTTCCTTAACTTGGTTGATTATGTGCGTAATTTACTATAGGCAAAACCTCAATAAAGCTTGAAGCTTTCTGTACATAAAATTAGAAAAGTAGTCATTCATCTTTATCACTACCAAGGTCTTTTAACATACTATAATTGCCTTTTCTAAATCTACTTTTTAAAGACGTAACTCCACTTTCGCTAATACCACTAAGGCTCAGTGCAGCTCCACCTAGCTGCAATCCTATCTCAGATGTTTCAGGAATAATTTTACTAGCTCCTAGATCTCTATAAACCTCCACATTACTCAGATCTGGTAAGCGTATTACAATATTTACATGCGGAAAATTTGCAGCAACTAAGGAAACAACTTTTTTTATAGTAACTTCATTCTTTATTGAAATAACGAGAGCTTGAGCTCTCTCTATTCCTACTGATTTTAAAATTTCACATCTTGTAACATCTCCAAGATATATAGGAAAACTATCACTTTTTCCTTCTTTGACTATTTTCGATTGAATATCTACAACAACGTAACTTAAATGCTCTGCAGTAAGCATTTTTGTTATCATATATCCCACTCTACCAAATCCAGCAACTATTACATGGTTGTAAAGATCTTGTGTATCTGTTTCAACAGCTTCATCATCTAATATCGTTTTCTCAGTGCTAAATGAGTTTGCTATCCAGTCTCCAAGCCCCGATAAAAGAGGAGTGAAAGCCATGGTTACTGTAGTTACCATCATAAGTACTTGCGCGATTTCACTTGGTAGCACATTTAGCTCATCTGCTAAGCGAAATAAAATAAACGCAAATTCACCACCTTGTGAAAGCAGCAACCCAGCTTGTATAGCAGGTGCACTCTTAAACCCAAAAAATCTACACAATATATATATGATAGATGTTTTTAAAACGATAAGGATAATCGATAATAAAGTAATTAGTGGTAACTTATTGAGTAAAAGTTCGGTATTGATGGACATACCAACAGTCATGAAAAATAAGCCAAGAAACAAATCTTTAAATGGTAATACCGCGTGTTCCACTGAGTGTCTGTATTCTGTTTCTGCAACTAACAATCCAGCGACAAATGCACCTAATGCCAACGATAAATGGAATTGCTCAGTAATAAATGCTGCTCCTAATACTATTAAAAGCGTTGTCGATATAAAGACCTCATTACTTTCCATTTTAGCAATAACCGAAAATAAAGGTCTAAGCAATAATCTACCAGTTATAAATATCAGCACTAATGCAATAGCTGCTTGCACCAATGAATCTGCCAATGAGCTTATCAGGCTGTGCTCAGAATTGCCAGCAAGTAAAGGTACCAATACTATTAATGGTACCACTGCAAAATCTTGCATTAATAGTACTGCTATTGACAACCTACCAACCTGACTTGCTTGAGAACCTTTTTCTTGCAGAACCTGCAACACTATTGCTGTTGAGGATAGCGCGAGCCCACCACCAATAACTGTTGCTATATTTGTATTCACTCCGAAAGCAAGAGCGATGCACCATATTGCTACCATGGTAACTATAACTTGAAGAGAACCGAACCCAAATACATGAATACGCATAGCGATCAGGCGTTCAAATGTCAATTCAAGGCCTATAATGAATAATAGAAAAACTACACCAAATTCTGCAAGATTATCCATTGCTTCAGCTGAGTGTATCAGATTAAATCCATGAGAACCAATAACTGCACCTGCAACGAAGTAACCGAGCACTGGACTAATATTCATTTTCCAGAACGCTATGACTATAAACACAGCAGCAGAAAGTAAAATTATAATATCAAACAAATGCTGAGAGCCACTGTGCATGATATTTAACCTGTAGAATTAGGCCATTTAATTGAGCAGCCAATACTTGATTTTTGGTCAATTGGAGCATTACCAGTTTCTGCAATAAATTTCATAGCTTGAAATAAGTCACTACTTCCTACTTCATAGCTTTGGCCCTTTTCTTTTTTTGTGTCATTAAAACGTCCACGATAGCAAAGTTTTAAATTAGCATTAAAACCAAAAAAGTCAGGAGTGCAAACAGCCCCGTATTCTTTAGCTATTTTCTGTGTACTATCAATTAAATATGGAAATGTAAACTTATTTTCTTTGGCAAAATTAATCATATTTTCAAAGGAATCTTCTGGATATTCATTTACATCATTTGGCATTATTGCAACGGTGTTTACCTGATAATCTTTTTTCAATTGATCAACATCGCTTACCAGATTGCTAATAATTGACTGAACGTAAGGACAGTGATTGCATACAAACATTACAATAAGACCGTTTTTTCCACAACAGTCACTTAATGTGTAGTATTTATTGTCTACTCCCAAAAGATTAAAATCTTTTGCAGTGAAACTAAAATTGACTTTAGGAGTATTCAGAGCAACCATAGACTATTATTATACCATATATAATTTATGGTCTTATTATTTAAATGTCAAACGGTTTCTATGTATACTGTTTGCATATTCTTTTTTAGTATTATAAAACTTATGTTCATAACTTTCGAAGGAATAGACGGCTCTGGTAAAACAACACAATCTAAGCTACTTGCAAATCATTTTAAGCAAATTCACGGCGAAAATAATGTAGTGTCAACTCGAGAACCAGGTGGCACTGATTTTGCAGAAAAGATAAGAGGAGTGTCGTTAACGAATAATATTGATCCTATTTCTGAACTCTTGCTGCTTATCTCGATGAGGCACGAACATATGAAAAAATTAATATTACCAGCTCTTGCAGAAGGGAAAATAGTGATTTGTGATCGGTTTATTGATTCAACCATTGCATACCAAGGATATGGGTTTGGAGTTGATTTAAAACTAATAGAAGATTTGCACAGGTTAGCTGGAGTTAGATATCCAGATATTACATTTATTCTAGATATTGATGTTAAAGTTGGGTTAAGTAGAGCGAAAGACAAGAATAAATATGAAGAAATGGATGTTAATTTTTATAATAAAGTTGGAAAAGGGTTTAAAGAAATTGCCATAAAAGAGCCCGGTAGGTGCCATGTCATCACTGAAATTGAAACAAAAAATGATAATCAAGTACACACTAAGATTATTGATAAAATCACTATTGCAAAGACTTAGCTACACGTATTGAACTTTTGATAATTTAAACAGTTGCTATACTAACCTGTGGCAAAAAATTATTAATTTTAGGTGACGTTATTTCATATGAAAGATTCTCTTTTTGATTAGCTAAAAAATTTTGTATTCATCTTTAGGTTTTTCACTTATTGTTCTATATGTTCTTGCGCGATTAATTAGCTCATTTCTACTATGCTTATTGCTTACTTCAGTTATGGTAAAAATTTGATCAAAGTGATTTAACAGATCCTTATCTTTTATTGAGGATACAATGTTATCAATGTCTTTTACATATAAAGCAAGTTTGTGCGCTTTGCTACGATCCTCAAAACAAAGATTAATCAGTACGTTACAAAACTTATTTTTTGTAATATCTCTTGTTTCTGCTAGCAAAGATTCGATTCCATCTTCTAAGAAACTTCCTTAACTAGCTCCTCTTGTTGCACTAAAGTATAGCCAAATTCTCGTGCCTTTTTGATCAAATTTTTTACAGCTCTCTCCTTATATCGTGTTTCATAGTATTCCATTCCTTTTTCTACATATTCTTGTCCGTATTTGAGCATACTATAAAATATGCATGCTATTTTTCTTGCAGTAGCTGTTATTGCTTTTGGTGCTCCTAATCGTTTTTTTAATCTCCTGTAGTATGCACCCAATGAACTTTTACTATTTCCTACAGAATTAGCAGCCATTCGAAATGCATTCGCAGCACGATTAATGACTTTACGCGTTCTTGTGCTAAACACTTTTTCTCCTGTAATTTTATTGGCAGGGCTGAGTCCTAACCACGATGAAAAGTGTTTTTCTGTTGACCATTTATTATGGTTTATACCAGTTTCTGAAATTATAGTCTGTATACTTAGTATATCAAGCCCTGGAACTTTAGTAAAATCCATACCAGTTATTCGGTGCAGTTCCTCGTGCAAAGCAAAGTCAGGCTTACTTTTTCTGTGCTTATTCTTTTCCTTACTCAACTGTTTACTTTCGTTAGATTTTGTTTCAAACGTTTTGTAATAGACCTCAATATTTCTATCACATTCTGCTATTTTTTCTTGATAAATATTATATAGTTCAAATTCTTGCTTTAGCGTGAATACATGTTCCTCTCTATAATCGCCAGCTAACGCTTTTGCTATAGTAGACTGATCATTTTTTATTCGTGCATCCCTGAATTGAGCCAATTTCCCAGAATCTCTTTCGCCTTTAATTATAGCCTTGATAATTTTCATACCAGTTACTCCTGTTATATCTCTTATAACTCTATGCAGTTGTATATTCATTTGAATTAATGCCTTCTGCATACGCAGAACATGTGTAGATGCACTTTCAGTGAGGTTCTTACGTTGTCGCACGTAACTACGCAATACACATATCTGGCTATCTGGCCTAAATGACCCTTGGAGTAATCCATAACTATGTAGTTGTTGTAACCACTGACAGTCCTGAACATCTGACTTTCTCCCAGGTACATTTTTTACATGTCGCGCATTTACCAACTTAACTTCAAAACCGTAAGATTCCAGTATTTGAAACAAAGGAATCCAATATACACCAGTTGATTCCATCGCTACGGTTGTAACTTTACACTTTTTTAACCACCTTGCTAAATTATGAAGGTCTTCAGTGAAGCAGCCAAATTTTTGAACACGTTGCTCATCTCTTCTCTCGGGTATACATACATAATGTACAGCCGAACCAACATCTATCCCTGCTGCATCAGGATTCATTACCTCTAATTTACTTTTTGTCATTGTAATTGACCTCCTATAACTTATAATGAAGAAGTATTTAAGCTTGGGACGGTTAGATTATACAATCTTCTAATCGAGGTAGTCGTAATAGACTCCATCAGTGGTTTAACCGTTCCTCCAAAACCATGCTCCCAAACGGGCACTCTAGCACCATTGAGCGTCCGGTTATAACTGCAAAAATACTTCTTAATAAATTATATTTAAAAATTGTTATAGCACTGGATAAAATAGTTTCTTTCAGGTTTAACAAGATTTTTCCTTGTT
>NZ_JAPQLL010000067.1:0-29206 GCF_028981865.1 Wolbachia endosymbiont of Drosophila nikananu
GGTTTGCGTTTATTAACAGCCATAAATAAAGCATCTATAATTAATTGTTTATCCATTGAACTACTCATTAACTACCATACGTGAATATAAGTCAATTATTGCTGCCAAATATAGCCAGCCTTCTTTGGTTTTTATATAAGTAATATCAGTTACCCATACCTTATTGGGCTGGTCCGTAGTAAAATTTTGATCCAGGATATTTGGAGCTATAATCCTACTGTCTGTTTGCTGTTTTTTAGTTTTGAATCTTCTTCTAAGCTTAGCTTGAATGCCATTTTTTTGCATTACATCTTGCACTGTTTTGATGTTATAATTTTTGCCTAAAGCTTTTAGTTCAGCATGGATTTTAGGAGCTCCGTACCTGCATTGTGATGCTTGATATATTTTTTGAATATCTGCTAGAAGCTCCTCTCTTGCTAATTCTTTATTGCTTTTCTCCTGAGCAACCCATTTATAATAACCACAAGCAGATACATTTAAAAACCTACATAACTCCTGTATTTTATAGCTGCTTCTATGCTCTTTTATAAAAGAATATTTTACTCCTTTTGGCTGGCAAAATATCCCAGGGCTTTTTTTTAAATGTCTCTTTCCCTAGTTATTCTTGCTAACTCTTTCTTTAAGTCAAACCTTTCTTTGTCATAAGTAGCTAACTTTCCTTTGCCTGGAAATGCATCTACTTCTGACATTTTTTCATTATATTTTCTTACCCATCTGCTTAATAAATCTCCACTCATGCCTAAATCTCTTGCTATTTTTGCTGACGGTTGACCTGTTTCTCTTACTAGTTTTATTGCTTCCAATTTAAACTCTATTATATATTCCCTTCTGTTTCCCATATTACACCTCTTTGAAAAAACGTTCTATTTTACTTCAAAAACGTCTTAACTTCCTCTCTACTTTTTCTGGGTAAGGTCAGGGATCTCTTGTTAGTGGATGAGATACCGCGAATGAATCGCGGAATGACGGTCTGCGGCGGAATGACGGTTAAGCAATTCGTCATCCCGCTACATGTTAGCGGGATCTCTTGTTAGTGGATGAGATACCGCGAATAAATCGCAGTATGACGGTTAAGTACGTGTTAGCGGCTAAGAGATACCACGGCGGCATGACGTAGAGCTCGCATTAGCTATAAGATTAGCTAACATTCTGCACATCCATAAAAAACAAACCTTCTTTTTCGTCTTGAACGCTAATAATAGCGTGAGTGTTAAGAGGCAAAGGATCGTTTATATGCCCATGGCCTACCCCTTTCATTGTAAATACAGGAAAGTTAACACTTTTTGCAAACCTTTCTTTTACGACTTCAACAAGATTATCATTATAACAGTTAACGAAATCCCCAAAGATTACTGCATGCACTCCATCAAAAATGTGAGCTTGTTTTAGGTGATCTAAACTGCGCTCTATTGCATATGGGTAAACTCTTATGTCCTCTAAAAATAGAATTTTACCTTTCACATTTATTTGCCAAGCGGTTCCTATACTATTTTCAACTAAAGTCATATTACCACCGATGACTTTAGACTCTAATCTGCCATCTTTTAGTCTAATGCCATTGTTTATCATCTTTAGGTTATCAAATCTGATAGAATCCTGCTTGTTAAGAATTAACTCTTTCAATTTTTCAACAGAGCTTTCAGAAACGGAGCTATTTACTATCATTTCCAACATGGTGCCGTGAAGAGTTTGCCAATCATATTTAGCTTGTAGATAGATATGCAAGGCAGTTATATCGCTATAGCCTATGAGGATTTTTTTGTTTTGAGCAATCCTTTCTTTTTTATCATTGGGTAGCTTTTCTAGATAGGGAATTAACCGAGAAGCCCCTTCTCCTCCTCTGATGCACCAAATTATTTTACTATCATCAGTTAGTGCTCTAATCAAATCATTTGCTCTAAATTCATCAGAGTTAGAGTAGAATGGATTATCATTGCTATATATTTTCTCTGAGATATTGGGACTGAAATTCAAGGCTTCTACATACTCTTTTATGGTAGTCAGGTCTGATTCTTTTCCCTTGGAAGAAGGAGCAATAATATCAACTTGGTCCATTGCATGAATACCTGTGTTAGCACATAAAGTGAAAATAAAATATAAAAGGTAAATGATCATTAAAATATCTTATAAAACTCTTTTTTTAGTATATCATCGAGTTCAGAAAGTAGAACTTTAACTCCTAATTCTTCCATTGATGTAACGCCATAATCTTGCAGTCCACAAGGAATAATACCCTTATAGTGAGAGAGATCTGGAAAGACGTTAAGCGCTATGCCATGATAAGTTACCCATTTTCTTAAGCGAATACCAAAAGCTGCAATTTTTTTTTCTACTCCATTGTTATTCACCCAAACACCTATTCTATCCTCTTTAAATTCTCCAAGTATATTAAATTGCTTTAAAACATTTATTATCCATTTACTTAGGTCTCTAATATATAGCTTTATGTCGCATTTATTTCTTTTTTTAAGGTTTAACATTAAATATATAACACGTTGTCCTGGCCCATGATATGTGTATTTGCCACCCCTGCCTGTTTTATATATAGGAAATAGTTTTTCAACAATATCATCATCTGTTGCACTGATTCCTGCAGTATAAAGTGGAGGGTGCTGGAGTAGCCATACCAATTCGTCTGCTGAATTATTGTAAATCTGTTGAATTTTTTCTTCCATAGACTTTACGGCACAGTTATAATCAATAAGCTGATTAGATATTAGCCATTCTGTCATGTTCAATTTCTTTTCTTTTTAGTATAGCATTTTCCTGTTATTCCAGTGTGTGACACTGAGCGCAGCCTTTCTTATTCCTAGTATACTTAATACTAACTTCTGTGCTATTTCTCCTTAACAAACATAGTACATGACAAATGTTTAATTGTTTGTCAACACAGGTCCTCTTTACGTATAGGCAACTTTTTTTATTGAAAAATTCAGAAAAATGTTGTACAATTATTAGTAGATTTTAGGTAAAATATATGGCAGACTCAAGATTTAGCATAACTTTCAACAACGAAATTTCAGAGTGTCTTGCCGGACTGGCTAAAATAAGAAATAAGTCCATTAAAGAACTAACAGAGAAGCTAATACAAGAAGCAATTGAAAATGAGGAAGATAAAATACTAATTGAGCGTGCTGCTAAACGTAATGTTTCAGGTGTAAAGAAAATTAGAAGTGAGGATGTAGACTGGAATACAATATTATCTTCATAGAAAGCGTTCTTGAGAAAGACCTTCCAGCTCTTCCAAAAACAATAAGATTAAGGATCATAAATGCGATAAATAAGCGCCTTACAGTTGATCCCATTAACCTTGGTGAGCCATTATATTACAGATTTAAAGGACAAAGAAGATTAAGGGTAGGTGATTATCGCGTTATCTATTCCGTAAATATTATAAAATATGAAGTGGTTATCACAGAGATAGGACACAGAAAAGATATTTATAAGTAAGTACATCATATAAACATTAAATATATTTTTACTCCTTCCTGATTCATTTTCTACCTTAGGTGGCTTCGCTTAGCTCAAAAAAAAAGCTCATTCTTTTTGCTACCCCTTATTGTGCCTGCCATTTAACTACTGTGTAGAGATTGCTCTCAAACATAATGTTCGTACGTTAGTATATCCTTCCTGTGACACCAATTGATATAATTCTACCACAAATTCAATTTTTTAGGAGGCACATATGAATTTCAACATTTTTCAAAGAAAGAAAAGCAGTGAATATTCTGCTTTGCAGCTAATGATGGAACCAAGTTGGAGTAAGCGTGATTATGTAAGTTTTGCTGAGGAAGGTTACATAAAAAATGTTATTGCCTTTCGAGCAATTAATATGATTGCAAGTGCTGCATCTTCGGTACCTTTTACTCTCTGCCAGCTTACTGAACAGGGAAAATCGCAACTAAAAGCCCATCCATTACTGAGATTACTTTATTCTCCTAATCCAATGACATCAAAATCGGAATTTATTGAGGGGATTGTAACTTATCGGTTAGTTAACGGCAATTCTTATATATTGATGGTTGAGCCGCAGAACAATAAAAAACCACCAACAGAGCTTTATCTTCTGCGCCCTGATAGGGTTGAAATTGTTCCGGGGAGAAATAACGTTCCTTATATCTATCGTTATACCATAAATAACAACGGTTATGACTTTAAAGTTGATAAACTAACCGGACGTTCAGCAGTGTTGCACCTAAAGACCTTTAACCCTTTGAATGATTGGTATGGATTATCACCAATTGAGGCAGCTGCATATAGCATAGATCAGCATAATCAGGCGGGTGCTTGGAATCAAGTGATGTTGCAAAATGGGGCAAGACCAAGTGGTGCAATAGTTGTGAAATCAGCGAAGGACGGGAGTGGTGGAAGTTTAAGTCAAGAGCAGTACCAACGCTTAAAAGAGCAAATAAATGATCATTATTCAGGTTCTGTCAATGCTGGAAGACCGATATTGCTTGAAGGAGGCTTGGAGTGGAAAGAAATGAGCTTATCACCAAGGGATATGGATTTTATTGAATCCAAACACAGCTCAGCTCGTGATATTGCCCTGGCTTTTTGCGTCCCGCCGCAGTTGCTTGGCATACCAGGTGATAACACTTATAGCAATTTAGTCGAAGCACGCTTATCCCTCTGGGGGCAGACGGTTTTACCAATGCTAGAAAATATTATCTGTCATCTGAATTCTTGGCTAACACCAAAATTTGGTGAAAATCTGTGTTTGTCGTACGATAAAGATGCAATAGAAATACTCATGGAAAAGAGACAAAAGTTGTGGAAATACGTAGAAAATGCAAGCTTCATGACGCTCAATGAAAAAAGAGAAGCTTTTGGCTTGCCGCCATTGACGGGTGGTGATGAATTAGGTTAAGTTTGTATCCGTTCAGATGAGTTTATTGTCCCCTAAACCGTACACCTAAGTAAATTAACTATTCCTCTTGCCAACCAAAGCGATGAAGATTTGGTTTACATCAAAACTCATCTTAGGACGCCAAATAGGGCCGTCCAAGTGCATATCGATATAGATTGGATTACTATAGTTTTGTGGTATGAAAAAGAACCTGAATATAGAAACTAAAGCGAAGTTAGATAAGGTTAAATTAGAAGAGATCGACCCTGATGCCTGATCAATCCCGAATTGTAAACTAGTTGAACATATACCACTCTTAATACTTGCTTTTCCGCTAATATTTTCAAAAAATGTACTGCCATTATATATATCAACATAAGCAAATGTGGAAATTTCAGACTTATTCTTACTGCTTAACAAATTAGTGATAAATGAATTGCAATCTACATTAGTAACTTCTATTCCCTGCGCTTGTAGGTTTACATCTCCTGATAAGTTACTAGCCCAATCATGAAAACTTTTTCCTTGAGTTTTGATTTCACCATTTAAGCTTACCTGACCATTTACGTTGTCAATTCCTATAACCTTACCAATCTTTTTAGTGTCCAAATTTACAATAGAAAATCTTGTATTCATTGAGTCTGATCTTAAATAACCCTGAAAAAACACTTGCCCGTGTTCTAATATGTAACTTGCCTGCCTGATAGTGATAACGTTATTTCTCATTACCGCATCCAAATTAAAATCTTTCAAAATATTCTGCTCGGTTTTAAATTCT
The DNA here is from genome assembly GCF_028981865.1 of Wolbachia endosymbiont of Drosophila nikananu. NCBI lineage: Bacteria > Pseudomonadati > Pseudomonadota > Alphaproteobacteria > Rickettsiales > Anaplasmataceae > Wolbachia > Wolbachia endosymbiont of Drosophila nikananu. The sequence goes on from NZ_JAPQLL010000067.1 coordinate 5,628, forward strand.
GCAGTATTGATTTGCACATTTGCATCAAAGCCTTCTTTGTCATTCAAAAAATCAAGCTGCTTTGTTGACCATTGAATTTGATCTATCTCATTTCTTGAATTTCTTTTTACCTCTACTAAATTTGGTAATTTAAAGATATTTCCATTAAATTTATTGCCCGTAAGGTTCACATCTAATAAAGGTTTGGCGTATTTTTGATCTACTAATATTTTTGCATTACCGGTAATATCGAAATCTTCTCCAGATAGTTTTATTTTATCTGCAACTAGCTTACCTTTTTCCATTTTCAGCAAAAAATCCAAATTTTTAATTTTCGTATCATTTAATATAAGGTTATTAACACTAGCCTTTATATTTGCATCATACTGAAAATTTTTCAGCCGTTGCATTTTAGATAAACTGCTAAATAATGAATGATCATATTTATCTGCATCAAGATTATGCATGCTAAATTTACCATCAATCACACTGCGTTTTTTTGCGTAACTCATCTTAATTGATCCTTGCAAGAATTCCTTATTATTTAGCAATCTAATGTCTGAGATAGATAATATTCTTGGTGCAAGGTGCAATTTAGAACTTAGTGTAAATTGATTTTTCTGGTTTTCTTTCATCTTTATAGAAGGGAAAAAACATGAAATGAATGACTCAAAATCACCTCCTTCGACTAATAAATCACCGTCGAACTCAGATAGGGCATTATTATTTGAGATCTCTCCTGATAAGTAAGATATATTATTGATTCCAGGAAATTTAAGAAGCGTATTAACTTTTACTTTGCCATCAGTGGATTTTAGTACAGCACGAAAATTGTCCAATATTTTGTTTTGATCTTGAATGTTAGAAGCTTCCATATTAAAATTTAAGCTCAAGTTCTTTGGCACAACTGCTCTAAAGCATTCCAGAAGGTCTTTCATATTCGTTGTTTTTTGTGAATCATTTTGTATGGAATCTAAGTCAACTTTGCTGAAGCTAATATTGAGATTAGTGTGATCGCCTTTTCTATCATTTTGTATTGTACCACTGGCTTGCATGCTTTTGGAATCAATTTTCAAGTCAGTTACCGTAAACTCATTTTCATCGAGGTTGATATTAGATGATATCTCAATATTTTCACTAGGAATAACACAAGAAAGAAAGCTAAGATTAATGATTTTTGCTAAATCACTCACAGAACCGGAACTATTATTAATCGTTAGTGTTAAATTACCCTGGAGTTCTTCTTGATTTCTATTACCTGTAAATAGCAAATTTACAAAATTTGATTCAACACTAATGTATACATTCTTTTTTGTGATATTAACCTTTCCTGAAAAATCGTAATTATTATCACCTACCTTTACTTCACCAAAAAACTGCTTATTTTTTTTTACAGCAACTTCCTTTATGTTAACAATATAAGCGTTAAAACTTACTTGACTGTCTTTTATTACTATATCGACTGTGTTACCACTGGCTTTTGTATTTATAATATTGATTAAATTTTCTTTATTGCTTTTCATGCCAAACAATGTGATTGATTTTGGTTGCAACGAAAATAAAAACAAGGATAGGAACGATGGCCTTATTTCAATTTTTCTTACACTAATTAAATCTGATAACTTTTGCTCTTTATTTTCGTTGTATTGTACATATACATTATAAATAGTGAGCTTTGGAGTAATGAGTGAAACTTCAACTTTCCCTCCAATATGCACTTTAGCATCATACGTCCTCTCCAGCTCTTTTATGATATATTTCCTGTAGCCACTCCAATCCTTAAAAACTGCGGCAACATGAAGAAGGACTAATACTAAAGAAATTGATAATATGGCGTATAAAGAAAGTTTCATAGTAGACCTCTCATTCCGGCATCTCTTCGTCTTGTCATCCCAGTGCGTGACACTGGGATCCATCTTATTTTCATCATGAGCATTATTTCAGCGTATGCTCCTAGAATCTGTTGTCTATTGCATAATTTGCAAATATTTTTATATCTGGATCCCAGTGTCAAGCACTGGGATGACACCGTTTGCTGTTCCTTTAGCAAAAGATCTAGTTTATACATATTTCAAATTATTCAAATTCCCTATAAATGTTAGGTAAAGAGTACCAAAATAAACAATAACACTCAAAGCTATTAAAGTCGTTAAATAAACAATACGAGCCAACATTTTATCAAAAAATAATCCTGCCAACAAAGAATTAAAAATATAAAGGGCTATTGACATGACTACCGTTGCTACAAAAATTTTCATGATATTTAACAATAATGCTTGGCTAACCTTATACATTTTATTTATTGTTAAATAACTAATTAATAGAATAGAATTTATCCAAGTGGAAACAGAAGTAGCAATAGCAATTCCCGTATGCTGATATTCGTTCATTAACATGAGGTTTAGCACTACATTAATTCCAAGGCACATTAGTGAAAACATAGTTGGTATTTTCAGATTGCCTTTAGCAAAAAATGTGGGTAGCAATACTTTATTTATAATAAATGCAGGTAAAGAAAGAGAAAATGCTATTAACGTGGGAGCAGTTTGCTGCACTGCATAATGATCAAATCTGCCGTAAGAAAAAAGCGTAAGTAAAATTATGTCGGGAATAATGATAAAGGCAGCAGTTGTTGGCATAATTAACATTAATCCTATGTTGAGAGCCTTATTCTGTATTTTGACTATATTTTCAGTATTATTCACCTGTTTTGAAATTAAAGGAAGAAGCACTGTACCAATTGCAGTACCGATTATTCCCTGCGGTAGTTGATTTAGTCTATCGGCATAATATATATAAGACACCGCATTTGGTATAAAACTCGCCATGATTGTGTCAATCCATACACTTATTTGTATTACACAATTGTTGATAGTTGCAGGTATTACACGCTTAAAAAACAACCTTACTTCATTGCTTAATTCAAGGCTAAAAGAAAAAGCTGCCTTTAACTTGTATGCACTAAACAGTATCAGAAGTAACTGTAAAATCCCTCCGATCAGCACAGCTATAGAAAGGTTGTGCGCTGAGGTTTTTATATAAGGCACAAATAAACTGATGATTAAACAGAGATTCAAAACGATTGGTGCAATAGCTGTTGAAGCAAAATGCTGCTTTACTTGCAGCATTCCACCAATAAGTGATGCAATTGACACAAAGATTATGTAGGGCATCATAATTCTTGATAAAGTAACAGTAAGGGTAAACTTACTTTGGTCAAATCCAGGAGCAAAAATTTGAATCATATAAGGGGAGAAAGTTTGCATGATAAGACAAAAAATTACTAAGATAATAAACGTAATGGATATTACACTACTTGCAAGATTAAATGCCTTTTTATCATCGTGTGATTCTGTTGAATATAACGGTATAAAGGACGTGGTAAATGCTCCCTCTGCAAAAAATGCACGAAATAGATTGGCAAAGCGAAACGAAGAAAAAAATATGTCTGCAAGAGAGTTTGCACCAATAACCGTAGCAATCAATACATCTCTTATTAACCCTGAGATCCTTGAAATAGCTGTAAAAAAACTAAATGTGAAAATACTTTTAAACATACCGCTACTTCATTAGTATCAATACAATTAACTATAATAGTAAAAGTATCAATGAAAATATTTATTGGCTAAACTTAAAACCCTCTGCAAAAGGAGAGTTAAATAATCAATTGACTATTTGCGCTCGTATGTTAGATATTTTATATCTTGGCGGGCGTAGCTCAGTTGGTAGAGCGTCAGTTTGTGGTACTGAATGTCGCCAGTTCAATCCTGGTCGCTCGCCCCACTAAAATTTTCTACTTTACAGAAATATGAACAAATGGTAGCATTATCATTTAATTAGGGAGGTTATATGGATGACGGCACTAAAGGAGTTTTAGTATTGTGTGGTATAGCATCAGTGATAGGAGAGTTGACAGGTTTGGGGTTGAGTTTTACAGCTTTATCACCTTTGGTTATAGGTGGAATTATTGCCGCCATTCCTGTAATATTGTTAGCTGCATTTCTTATATGCAATAGTGTAAAAAAAGGAGAATTCTCCAAAAAAGATCTTTTCGGATCTGCTTGTTTATGCGTTACAAGCGCTGCAATTGGAGTTGGCCTTGCTGCAGCCGCAACTGCTATTTTTCCTGGTGCAATGCTTGGACTGGGCTCTGCAGCTTTAGCAGGTGCAACAATAGGAGTAATAGCGCCAATTGCAGGGATATTTGCAACCGTGGCTACACTACTTGCTGCTGAAAAAGTGAATGAATATATTATATCACCTATAGTTGAAAGAATTTTTCCTTCAAAAGGGGAGGGGTATGAATAGTTTATTTAACACTCCCACTATACCTAATTGGGCTTTAACTATATCTCAACTTGATATTTTCTTTCCTGGTAGATTGAAAATTGAGTTGAGTTAAAAATGCAGTTTGACACACTTTTTTGAACATTCCCTAACCTCAATTTACATCAAAATACTTTTATTAGTATCTTTTTCTTGTGACTCAGCAATACGTTTAGCCCAACCCAGTGGCCTTTTATTTCTATTAGCTAATGCAATTCTATTGCGATCATAACTATCAGTGTGTTCCGTTAAAGTATCTTTTCTTTCTTCTCTTTCTTCTTCTATTACTCCGACTTTCAATTGTGCTGCATCTTTTTCTAGCAATTTATATAGTTCGCTATTTTTGTCTATAGTCAGATTAGTATTATCATTTTCTTGTTCTGCCACTTTTCTTTCTAATAACTTACGTACAGGATCATATTGTTTACCTTCTTTTATTTTTTCCAACATACTGTCTAAGGATAAATCTTTAGTTTTAGTAGCCTGTTGTGAAGGTTCTTTTAAACCTTTATTCAATTTTTCCAATGTATCTTCTTTTTTTGATTCAATGGTTTCTAATCTCTTCCCTAGTTGTTCAGGACTTACCTGAAAATTATAGTGGCTAGTATAAGTTGGAGATGAGTAGCCTGAATCGTTTATTTTTGTCTCCGCTGCATTTCCTTTTAGCAATCCAGTTGCTAATAAATGTTCTTTGGTTTGTTCGCTCATTTCTTTCTGATCCACCGGTTTTAGTGGGAACTTCTGAGTTTCTTTATCCAACTTACTGGTAAATTCCGTAAGTAGAGTGTCATCTCTTTGTTCAGCATTCATTAGGCTCGCTTTTAACTGTCCAGAATTTACTCGAGATTGTTCATGATTAGCATGAGTTGGAGATGAATAGCCTGAATCACTTATACTATTTGGTGTTGAAGCAGAGACACTAACAGTTGGACCTTCTACTGTTTTTACATCTGCTAAATCGTTTTTTGCAACCCATCTTCTTTATCTTGTGGCAGTTTATCAGTAGGATCAACTTGCCTTAATCCTCTATTATCTTGCTGTGATCTATCTCTGATTTCTTTAAGAAGATTTTTAGGGGAGTTTGGTTACTTTGTTCAATGTTCTCTAAGCTCCTCTTTGACTGCTCAGGATCTACTTGAGATTGAGCATGAATTTGAGGTAAATAGCCCGAGTCACTTTTGCTATTAGGTTTTGGAACAGAAAGTGGCTGTTTACTTTCTTCCCACTCAGCATCACTAGCACCACGGTTATCACTGTTGTGTTCATGCATATCTGAAAAAGGTGAATAAGGAATTTTATCCTTGAGTTTCTTCCATGGGTTATTTTCTTTGCTTCTTTCTATTGATGCTTCTCTATCATCAACATCAGTGTGCCTTAAGTTGTTTTTCTTGAAATTCCTGATCTCTTGTAATAGAGCGCTTTTGCTGTTTCCTTCTTGTTGCGGGATTTCAGGTTGTTGCTGATTATTAGGTATTTGCTCACTTCTATCTGGTTTTTGGCTTCCAAGTTTGCTTCCCCCTTGCTCATTGACAACATTTTCTTTAGATGGAAGTGAACTAGTTCTAAGTGGTGGCAGCGGAGGGGTCTGAGATCCAATTTCTCGATTTATATGAGTAGCTGGGTGTTTTTGAACAGGCTTTTTGACCTCTTGCTCAATATCTCTACTGTTACTTTTTATTGCGATTTCAGATGATTCTTTCATCTCATTCAATTTTCCTTGTCCTTTTTCCCTGAATTCTATTTCATGCAAGAATAAACCACCTATTTTTACATCTCTGTTTGCTTCTAACCGTTCTAGAGAAAAATCATCACCTTTAACAAGGTCTACACCGTTAGCATCAATCTTAATTTTGATCTCACATTCTTTCCCCTCTGCATACCACTTTAAAGTCATTTCATATGAACCATCAGTTACGACATAATGTCTTATTTTTTCCCCTCCTTCCTCGGCAACAAAACCATGCATTCCGCTCTTTCCATCGCTATGCAATGTTGAAAACCCCGATATTCCATTCTTCTGACAAAAATCACTATTTAAAAATTCGCTGATTTTAAACTCTTTTTTGTCATCTCCCAGCGTAATACTTGCGTGATTACCGTATATTGAGACTCCTGCAACATCATCAACATACTCTTTCAACCTTTTTTGAACTTCACTTTCGAGCTTTTGTTCGGCTTTCTTTATCTTGTTGCATTCCTGAAGAATAACTCCACATGCTTTATTTTTGTCTTTATCTTCGTTCCAATCCCAATCGGTGCATTCTGTTAAAAACTTTACTGTGTTAAAATCAACTCTAGCATTATAAATTGGGTCGTCCTTTTTATCAAATAAAGGAAAAAACTCTTGAATGCGCTCATTATAAATGTGTTCTTGTTGTGTATCGTTAGTGTTCATATACCCCTCACTAATAACCCTCTGCCTTTAATTCTAGCTAATACTAGCTAATATAATTATTATGAGCATTGGTTGAATTTTTATTAAGGAAGGTTGTGTTGTTACTCAGATGGCAACTTTTAGTTGGCGCCTAATTTTAAATATCTATTGCTCATAGTAAACACTTCTGGATCTTGAGAGGTTAACTTGAGTATAGCGAGTATGTTGATAAATAACAAAGCAGCAATCGAGATATCAGCAACATCCCATAGCAATCGGATTTTACCCATCGCACCAAGCGGAATGATCATGGTAAAAATTACAATCCAGATTTTAGTGTATTTATTATCCATAGACGCATAGCGTATTGTCTGTTTTGAGCAAAAAAACCAAGTAAAAATAGTAGTAAAGGCAAAACAAAACATTATGGCCATAATTAAATAGTCAATATAGGGCCAATTCATAGCTTTTCTAAAAGCAAATATGCACATGTTAGTACTCTCTAAATCAGTGACCCAAGAATCTGTGACAAGTAGTACCATTGTTGTAATAAACACTATGAATGCAACTATAAAAGGCGATATTATTGTGATTAGGCTCTGTTCAATAATAAATTTATTATTATTTTTCTTAGGAACAATTGAAGAGTGCACGATTCCTTCGAGGCCAAGCCCTATATCTGTTGCAAAAATACCTCGCAAAGTTCCGACTTGAATAATAGTCAACATTTCTAAAATCAAACCTAGAGATAAACCAGAGTTAAAGCTACTAGTTGTAAAAAAACTGCTTGTTATTAATTTTAGAGAAGGAAGGATATTTTCACTGAACTTAAATAATATGATACCGCAAAGTATGAGGTAACTTACCGTCATTATTGGTATCATAGCCGATATAAAAATTTTAATTTTTTTTAAGCTGAGAACTGTAACAACAAAAAATATTATGGCCATTACAATGCCACCAATGACTACAGGCACATCTATCATGTTAAGTGGTATTGATAGAGAATTTACCTGAACAAGGTTACCAACTGTTATTGAAACCATCATCATAACAACCAGAAACACAATTGTAGCTTTTCTAGAATTAAATGCATCAGCCATGTAGGCTACAGGGCCACCTATAAACCGTCCGTTCTTTTCCTTTCTGGTTTTTATACTTAGATAACAAGTGACATATTTTATCACAGAAGTGATAACAATAATTATTGCCATCCATAAAATAGAGCCCGGTCCTCCGGTTTTTAGAGCAACAGCAGTTCCTGAAATGTTTCCTACTCCTAAATTTCCTCCTAAGATTGTAAACAGGGCGGCTATAGAAGAAAATTTATTTTCCCCTCTTTTAACTCCAATGAGTGAAAGGGCGTACGGCAATCTAAATATCTGTAGCCATTTTAGTTTAACCGATAGGTAAACACCAGCAACTAGCATGAGTAATATTGTTGGCAGTAATAAAACAAACTTTACTGTATCCATCTGTAAAAGTGAGATTTTTATTTAAGTATACAACAAAAATTGAAAATACTTAACCTATTTTCTATTAGAGTTCGTATGACTTCGTTCCTGTCATCCTAGCACCTCTTTCTGTCATCCTAGCGCTCCTTTCTTGTCATCCCAGTGCGTGACACTGGGATCTAAATTTTTTATGTGAAACCATTATGTTTATATACTTGTAGGCCCAAGTTCCTCACATAGTGAACAAAAAAGTAAATGAGATTCCAGTGTCACGCACTGGAATGACACCTACCCCATGAGAACCCTATTTTTCATACCACTCATTTATAAGTTTATTGATATCAGAATCTATAAAATCCTTTAGTGGTTGCCTGGTTTTTATCTCAACATTTTTAGGGATGCACCTATCTTTACATATCGCATAATTTATATGGAAGTTAAGGTCAATATACCCTTGATTTGAAAACACATTCATCTTAAAGGGAAATAATACCATATCCTTATATACGTTACTGATAAATATCTCTCTTCCTACTTTATCTCTATGTTCCTTTGGAGTAGGCCAGTAAATATCTATGTTTAATGTGTTACCCTTACAATCAAAAGAAGTGGGAAGACCGAAATCTCCAGGATCTTTATAATATATGTGCCAGCCTGGTTCTACTGTAACCTTTATTGCACCTTTAAGAGTGAGGCTTGCTTCATTTATCTCGCCAATAAGTAAATCAAATTTTGCAATTTCCTCGTCAGCATATAATTGGGTGCAAGAGAAAAATAAAAACAATATTAAATATATATGTATTTTCATTAAGGCAAATTTCTCCTTTTATAGAGAAAATAATTTAGATTTTAAGTATTATATTTAATAACATTATATAGATTATTTATTAATATAGCATTATGCTATAGCTAAACTGACTTACAACAATCTAAAAAACGACAAATTCGTCATTCCGCTACTTGTTAGCGGAATCTATGCCGAGATACCGCGAATGAATCCACAACTGTACGAACATTGTGATTTTGGCCCATCAGGAGGGTGTCATCCCAGTGCTTGACACTGGGATCCAGGAATTTTATTAAGTTGGCAAGCATAAAAATAGCTGTTTTTTGTTAAAATACAATGCTTTGGTGATTATGGAAAGGCTGGATTCCAGTGTCAAGCACTGGAATGACATCATCCTTTTTTCTGAATTCCAATGTCAGCTACTTTCATGACATCGTTTACTATGTGCCATATTATAATGTTCGTACAGTTGTGGAATGAATCGCGGTATGACGTATTGCTTGGGTCAGCTATAGTATAAATATACTAGGGATTATAGTTCTTTTATGCTGCCTTTTTGTTATTAGACAACCACAATATAAAGGGATGAAACGGATACAAACAGTAGTGCCTTTCTGCACCAAACGTATTACCTTTAACGAATAGTAAAATGTGAGGTTTTTTGGAACTACCGTGGAGCAATTGCTCCACGGCTTCACTCTACTCAGAATCCACCCATGCCACCCATTTCTCCTGCGCCCATAGGAGATGAAGCATTTTCTTTGCTTGGTACATCAACTATCATAGATTCAGTAGTAATCAGCACACTCGCAACAGATATTGCTGTTTCAAAAGCAATACGTACCACTTTTGCTGGATCAATCACACCAGCTGTAAATGCATTAGCGTAATTCATAGCCTCAACGTTGTATATAAGCTCTTTATCATTCTGCTTAATCAAATAGTCAATGATAACAGCAGATTCAAGACCAGCATTTTTAACTAACCTTCTAATTGGAGCACTGAGAACTTTCTTGATAATGTTTATGCCTATTTGCTCTTCGTCACTTGCACCTTTTAATTTGTCGAGAACAGATGAAGCATAAAGAAGTGCAACTCCACCACCTGGAACTATGCCTTCTTCAATTGCAGCTCTTGTTGCATGCAGCGCATCTTCAACTCTATCTCTACGTTCTTTAACTTCCACTTCAGTTGCTCCACCAACTTTTAGCACAGCAACACCACCTGATAATTTCGCTAAACGTTCTCTTAGCTTTTCTTTATCATAATCAGAAGTTGAAGTTTCAATTTGAGATTTGATCTGCTCGATTCTAGCTTTCACATCGTCAGAATCGCTATTTTCGCTGACAACTGTGGTATTATCTTTAGTAATTTTAACATTTTTAGCAGTACCAAGATCATCAAGTGTCAGATCTTCTATCTTGACTCCAAGTTCATCTTTTATGACGTACTTAGCACCAGTCAAAGTTGCTATGTCTTCGAGCATCTCCTTTCTTCTGTCACCAAAACCTGGAGCTTTTACTGCAGCAACTTTTAAACCACCACGCAATTTATTGATAACTAAAGTGCTTAATGCTTCACCTTCGATATCCTCTGCAATAATAACCAAAGGTTTACCAGATTTAACAACAGCTTCAAGGATAGGAAGTAAAGGTTGAATAATATTTAATTTTTTCTCTGTAATTAATAGATAAGGATTATCAAGCTCCACGATCATTTTTTCATTATTTGTAATAAAATACGGAGAGAGATAACCGCGATCAAATTGCATGCCAGTAGTCAGCTCAACTTCTAACTCTTTTGAACCTTTACTCTCTTCAACAGTGATCACACCCTCTTTTCCAACTTTTTTCACGGAATCAGCAATACTGTTACCTATATCCTTATCACCATTTGCAGAGATTATCGCAACTTGCGCTACTTCATCCATTTTCTCTAGAGAAATTGTACGAGACATTGACGTAATTTCCTTTAATATTACGTCTTTTGCCTTCTGTATTCCGTTTTTAATACCAACACGATCGTTTCCAGCAGCAATTGATTTTGAAGCTTCCATTATCATGCTGCTAGTTAATATTGAGCACGTCGTTGTACCATCACCAACTTTGTCGTTACATTGAGAACAACTTTGGGCAAAGATGCTTGCTATTGCAGCATTTAGTGGTTTTTCAGGCTTGATACCCTTCATCACCTTATAACCATCTTTTGTAATTTCTGGTGCTCCATAGGGCTTATTAATCCCTACTGTTTTTCCTCTAGGTCCCGCAGTTATTGCTACCGTTGAATCCACTATTGCTGCGACTTCACGAAAGGCTTCTTGCAACTGCTCACCTGATACTACTACATTAGTCATTTTTATCACCTCTTGTTAATAAAAAATTTAGAAAACTATAATAAAACCATTTACAATGCGCCATGTTGCGCTTTGTTTCAGTTTAGTAAAATAAAGACTGCTATTTAATGACGGCAAGTATATCGGACTCTTTCATCACGATAAGCTTTTCATCATTATGTTCTATTTCTGTACCAGCCCATTGACGATAGAACACTTTATCACCAGCCTTTACAGTTAAAGCTACGCGTTCGCCATTTGAGTTGCGTGAACCTTCACCAGTTGCTACAATTTCACCTTTAGTAGGTTTCTTTTCAGCACTTGATGGAAGCATAATTCCACCCTGCTTTTCCTCGCTAATAGGCTTGATCAGTACACTATCATCCAATACATTTAAATTTATACTTAACATTTGCTTTTCCGCTCAAATTAACATATAACTTTATATATATACTCGTAAGTTAGATTTCAAGGGCTGGAGTTTGTGAAATATGCACACCAAAAGCAGTTTCTATAAAGAGCCTAATGTTATATAATAAAATTTAGGTTTATTTATAGAGATTTCATGAGTTATATACCATTCTTAAGTCGTGGTGTAATAGTGCTATATGGGCCTGACACTAGAGATTTTCTGCAAGGCATTATAACCAATGATATTAATAAGTTGGATAGCCAAAAAGCTATTTACTCTTTATTGCTTAGCCCTCAGGGAAAATACCTATATGATTTTTTTCTTATTGAATATGGTAGATATATTTTCTTAGAGTGCGAAAATGTGCACTTACAGCAAATAATCGAGAAACTAGATTTACTTAAAACTTATTTGAGAGTGAAAATTAAAGACATTAGTGCACTATATAAGGTTGGAGTTTTGTTTGATACTAAGTTGGCGGAGTGTAGTAGTAAGTCACAAGTTATTTTTCAAGATCCAAGGCACAAGCTGCTAGGAATGAGGATCATACATAAAGATGAAATAAAAGAACCGGTTGGGGATTTTACTAAATATGAAAAAGTTAGAATTAAAAACCTTGTCCCAGATGGGGCAAAAGATATGATACAAAATTCATCGTTCCCATTGCAATATTTAATCGATAAGGCAAACGGTATAAGCTTCAATAAGGGGTGTTATGTAGGTCAGGAAGTCGTAAATCGAATGAGCAGACAAGAAATATTCAGAAGAAAACTTTATCTTGTTGAGGGGGATAACGTACTTCCAGATATTGGCACTAAAGTGACAAATGAAAATAATGAGGAAATAGGGGAACTGCGCTCTAGTGTAGACAACATTGGACTTGCATTGCTTAATACTCAAAAAAGTCATGCAAATTTATATGTCGATGGGGTTAAGTGCGTTAAGACGTTGAAGTTTTAAGGTAGCACATATAGAAACGAAAAACTTATTTTATGGCCTGGCGTCACGCACAGAATGACATCATTTACGATGTAACATTTATTACTTTTGCAGATACAATTTACATGCTATAATTAAATCTTCATAGTTGGTAAATTGGAGTGCAAAGAAGTAAAATTAAAGTAGAAATAAAAAGATTATCACACGGAGAAGACTTGTCTCTTCCATGTTATGCAACTACGCAGAGTGCTGGTATGGATCTTTATGCTGCATTGAATGACTCTGCTGTTTTAAATCCACTTGAGAGATTACTTGTTCCAACTGGAATTGTGATTGCAATACCAAACGGTTTTGAGGGGCAAATCCGCCCACGTTCTGGTCTTGCTGCAAAACATGGAATCACTGTCTTAAACTCTCCTGGCACTATAGACTCTGATTATCGAGGTGAGGTTGAAATTTGCCTAATTAATCTAAGTAATCAGCTATACAAAATAAAAAGAGGAGATAGAATCGCACAAATCCTTATTTCTCCTGTATCTCAAGTAATTTGGGATGACAGAGAAGAATTCTGCACAGAAGAAACCGGCCGCAATGCAGGGGGCTTTGGTTCAAGTGGTAGGTAATTTGCGAAAAAGCTTGACTATGATGTCATCCCAGTGCTCCCTTTCTTGTCATCCCAGTGCTTGACACTGGGATCCAGAAAAATTGATTGTGCACTATACAACATTTTCGATGAAATTATCAAAAGCTGGATCCCAGTGTCAAGCACTGGGATGATACCCTCCTGGTAGACAATGTTCATACAGCTATGTGTCAGCTACTCGGATGACACCCTGTGTTTGCTGGCTATAATTGCTAAGGATTTTTATTTAATTTAACTGCATCTTTTGCCTTATCCAATAATCCATTAACAAAACCAATTTTGCTTGGTTTATCAAGTAAATCAGATGCAATGTTAGTATACTCATTGATAACAACTGGAACTGGTGTATCGCAATTAATCAACTCACATATTGCAACACGCAAGATAGATAAGCTTATAAGATTTAACCGTGAGAGGGACCAGCTTGGATGTAAATAAGACTCTATTATTTTATCATATTCTTCACTGCTTTTTATAACCTTATATAACAAGTTTTCTAAGAACTGATGTTCAAATTCTTCACATTCAAATATATCTTTCAACTTACTTATGTAGTCCTTAAGCTCACAATTTTCCAATTTAAAAGTGCTTTTGTTGTAACTTACAAAAATATTTGAATAAGCAATTTGTACGGCAAGAAATCTTGCCGTACTTCTTTTTATGCGCCACTTTTTATCTACTGGTTTTTCTTCCATTATTTTAATTTATTGTGTAGATCTATCATATGCAAAACAGTTGAGGCTGCATGGCCACCAACGTTCTTTTTGTTTTTGTCAGCTCTAATTAGTGCTTTATCTTTGCTATCAGCGGTAATTACGCCCATACCAAGGGGTATTGCATAATGCATAATAACTTCATTTAAGCCTTCGATTACTCCTTTACAAACGTATTTATAATGATCAGTTTCACCGCGAATCACGCACCCAAGAGCTAAATAACCGTCATAATTAGCATTCTTGCTTTTTACTGCAAAGAGAATTGTAGCTGGTATCTCAAATGCACCAGGAACTTCAATTATGTCATAGCTTGCATGACTTTCTTTTAATCTATCGACTGCACCTTCAAGCAGAAGGTTCACTATTTCAGTGTGGTAAATTGAATTAACTATTAGTATTTTCGACATTCATCCCCACTTTTCTTGTTAAAAGCAACTTTATTAATGATTGTTGAATCAGAGTTATAATATTATTAAATATCCAATATATTACCAGGCCGGCAGGAAAAGAAGAAAAAATAAAGACAGAAATGTAAGGTAAAAACTTCATAACATTTACTTGAATATCATCTTTACTGGATTGATCTTTCTCACTTAGCTTCTGCTGAATTATCATTGTGGCACCGAAAATTATAGGTAAAATGCCTATAGAAATAGGAAAGTTATAATTAAACAACCCAAAGAATGTAAAGATGTTCGTTGGGTCAGGAGCTGAAAGATCCTTAATCCATAAAAAAAAAGGAGCATGCCTCATCTCTATAGTAACAAATAATACTTTATATAGAGCAAAAAATACCGGTATTTGTATTAGCATGGGAAAAATGCTCGACATTGGGTTTACATTGTTTCTCTTGAACAACGCAATTGTCTCTTTGTGCTGCTTTAAGCTGTCATTTTTATACAACTCTTTTATACGAGTTAATTCAGGCTGCAGGCTTTTCACCTTGAACATCGAAATGTATGATCTATTAGATAAGGGAAGCATCAAAAGTTTGATTACTAAAGTCAGCAATAATATTGCTAAGCCAAAATTTTTTAAAACGAAGTTAAAATATTCAAGCAGTAAAAACACTGGCTTGGTTATAAAATAAAGAACACCAAAATCTACAGCTTTATCAAATAAAGGTATATTGAGAGTATCCTTATAAGAATCCAGTAAATTCAACTTTTTTGCTCCAGCAAAAAAATAATTCACATTAGAAACACTTGCGCTAGGAAGTATGCTCTTGTAAGGTTTGACAAAATCTACTTGGAATTTATCAATATTATTAACGTTCGTGTGTTTAATGCTTACATTTATTTTATCAGATTTCTCAGGTATGATGGCTGTAAGCCAGTATTTATCAGCAAAACCAAGCCAATTTTTTTCACTCGTGCTTGCTTTTATTAAATGTTTTTTGGAAATATCCTTATATGTCCACTCCTCTAGTTTATTATCAAATGCACCCAGCACTCCTTCATGGGATATCCAATAAGATTCGTTGATATTGTCACGTTTACGGTTAATTCTACCATAAGGAACCAAAACTACATTATCTTTTGTATTGTTTTCAATAATTTGCTCAACTTTAAACATGTAGTTATCGTCAAGGCTAATTTTCATTCTAAATAAAATGCCATTTTCATTATCCCAAAATAAATTGACCTCTTTTTGATTGAGTTTATCTGCTTGCCAAACTGTTTTAGAATCTGGAACTTTAATCTTTTTATTCGGATCGAGCCACCCAAATTCTGCGAAATATACATCTTTTGATTCTGCAGGTGACAGTAACACCACTTGTGGAGAAGAAGAACTCGGTTCTAAGTGGTAGTTAGTTAAGATTAAGTCATCAAACCTTGCACCTTTCAAAGGAATTGATCCTTTAATCATGTTATTGGTTAAATTAACCCTCTGTTCTCGAGTAGAATTAATAATTTCAGAACGATTTTGGTGTATTATAGGAGCAAGGTCGTTAAAAGATTCGATATGTTCAATATTTTCAATCAATGGCTGGTTTTGGTTTGCACTAAAAAAATTATCATAAGTAATGCGCCAAGATACCATGATCAACATGGAAAGGATAGCTGCTAAAATTAAACTTTTTGCTTCTGACATGAAATTAAATTAAACATATCTTCTTAAAGTGTATATTAAATATTGTACTAAAACAATAAAATTTACTTGTTTTTAATAATAACTTTTAACGCTAATCTTTAAAATTTATTTTAATAGCTTCAAATTTTAACAATATGAACGCGGTGAAAAATCTAGTTATTTGGTTACTAATAATAGCCGCCACTTCAATGCTTATTGATTCACAAAGGGATAAACTAAGCGACAGATTTCTCAGTACTTTTTTACCATATAAAGGGAGAATTCAAAATAGTGGTCAGAATAGTGGAAGTATCGAATTTACGAAATCATATGATGGACACTTTTATATTCAGGCTCAGGTCAATGATCGCAATATAACGTTTTTGCTTGATACCGGAGCAACCGATATTGTTCTATCACAAAAAGACGCATTACATGTTGGTATTAACTTACAAAACGTTCAGGATTTTAAAATATATGAAACTGCGAAAGGTCAAATAAAAGCTGGTGTTGTTCACATCCCTCAGGTTAAAATAGGAAATTTTTTAGTTAATGATGTACAGGCGAGCGTTAACACTCATTCTATGTCTCATTCACTACTTGGAATGAGCTTTTTAAGATATTTTCATTTCACTATAAGAGATAATAAGTTGATATTATACCGCGACTAAATATTCCTATGATCTAGAACTCTATAGGTCAATATAGGAGCAGAAATAAATATTGCAGAACAAGTGCCAATCAAAATACCAAAAAAAATGATCAAGCTGAAGTCTCTCACTGCATCTGTGCAGATTAATGTCAAAGGAAGAGCAGCAAGAAGGGTTGTACCCGAGGTTAATATAGTGCGAAATAATGTAGAGTTGATACTTGCATCTACTATCTCACTCATCCGCCCACTTTTACCACTTTTGCAATACTCTCGAATCCGATCGTATATAATTACTGAGTTATTGATTGAATAACCAATGACAGTGAGAAGAGCTGCAACTGATGAAATATTAAACTCAATGCCAGTTAGGCTAATAAAACCAACAGTTAAAATCACGTCATGAATCAGTGCTGTTATTCCACTGAATCCACATTGCCAATTAAATCTAAACCAAACGTAAAAAAATATTCCAACAATCGCGATCAACATGGATAACATTCCTTCAAATATTTGTGTTGAGCTTATTTGTGGGCCAACATAGTCTATTTTACGATAACTTATTGAGCTCCCCAGCTTTTCTTCTAGTATGCTTTTTATCTTTTTGATTTTATCTTCATCTCCTTCATCTTTAAAATGCATGACTAAATTATCACCCGCTTTTGAACTCTGCACTGTAAAACCATTTTCTTTTAATGCATCGAGAATAGAGTGATTCTCATCTGAAGATTTTATCTCTATCAAAATTCCGCCTGCAAAGTCTATGCCTAAGTTCACTCCACGTAACACAACAATGAGCATTGAAAAGATGATAAGAATAATGCTAATTAATGCAGTCAAATCCCTATATTTACTAAACTTGATATTGAGGTTATCTGGAATGAGTCTAAGTGCCATGCTATTTACTTAAACTTGAATTTTATATACTTTTCAAAAAATTCACTAGTTTATTTTGTGGTTGAACTTCTCTGTCATCCGAGTAGCTGACACTGGTTCGTTCTATAATGGTGTCATCCCAGTCTGGGATCCAGAAAAATTGATTGTGCACTGAATTGGTGAGTGTAAAATTCTACGTCATACCGCCGCGGTATCTCTTAGCCGCTAACAAGCAGCGGGATGACGAATATACCGCCACGAACCTTCATACCGCCGCGGTATCTCCTTAGCATAGATCCCGCTAACAAGTAGCGGGATGACGAGATTATCGTCATTCCGCCGCAGACCGTCATACCGCCACGAACCGTCATACCGCGATTCATTCGCGGTATCTCTTAGCCGCTAACTCGTAGCAGGATGACGGTTGTCGTTTAGCTATAAATATTAAGAAATTTACCAAACGAAAAAAAAGGCAAAAAAAGCCCCGGTTAATATCTATTTTCAGTATTTGGCGTTTTTTAAGTCTTAAACACTGCAATTTAGCTGCTTTTAAGTGCAACTAACCTTAGCTAAAATGTTTAAGAAATTTACTAAGCAGAAAAAAAGGCAAAGAAATCCCGTGGTAATTAGTGTTCACTCCCTAATCCTGCAAATTGGCGTACTATACTGTCTTAAACGACTTATAAGCGCGTTTCAGCTTATATAGGCAAAAACCTAGAAATGTTGTGAAGACATAGGATGCACATAGTGCAAAAAATTAAAAATAAGACGCCAACTACGTTGTTTTCTTGCTGTTTAATCTGCACAGATGAAGATAACTGAATACCTTCACTATCATGATAAGGGGGCTGGTGGAGTTTGTCAAGCAGCTTTTTCGTTATAGTATAAAGGAGTCCTATTAAAATCTTCTCAATAAAGGAAAAGCGGCAAGGAGCGAACCAAAAGCGATGAGAAAGGATCCAAGCCAGATTATAGACATTCCAGGTTTATAGTGCACTTTAGCTGCAATTTTGCTCTTACTCTTATCAATCTCTCCAATTACAACATAAATATCAGAAAGCAAATTGTGGTAGATACTGCTTTCAACATTTTTTTGACCTTCCGCAAGGTAAAATCTATATTCAGGAGTTACTTCACCCAATATCTTGTTATTCAGCAAATTCCTGATATCCATTGTACCTCTCACTGCATGGAAATTTTTTTCTTTTATTAGCTCAATATTTTGCAAAGTAACTTTAAATTTATTGACTGTTATGCTATCCCCTATTTTTAAGTAATTTTCTTTTTTCTCCTGCCAACCAACTGAATAAGCTATACCAAGCACTAGAATTGCCACTCCAGCATGAGCAAGCATCATTGCATAGTAAGATTTGGAAACTTTTTTTGCGAGTAAAATTGACTCACTAAACGCTGCCTTAAACAAACAAATTCTTTTACTGTATGCTTCTAAAACAAAGATTAATAATGCTATGGAGATAGTAATTGATAGCACAATTATTAGCTCCATGTGAAAGATAAACGGCAAAATAGCTGCAGCACTGCAGAATGAAAATCTATATTCGCGGAATATTGGCAATAGACTATTTCCCTGCCAACGGCAGTATTGCCCGATTATGGTGAGCACTAGAATAGCCAGTGCAATAGGATTAAATAAAGAATTGTAATATGGTGCTCCAACTGAAATTAATTCACCGGTTAAATACTCAAGCACTGTAGGGTATAAAGTGCCAACGAACACAATAAAAAAAGCTGTAATAAATAATAGGTTGTTTATTAACATCATTGTAAAACGTGAGAAAATAGGGAAGTTTTGCTTTGGTATGTCCCCTGATGTCATTCCAGCGCGTGACGCTGGAATCCACATATTTTTTTCCTGGATCCCAGTGTCAGCTACTTGGATGATAGGTGGTTGTGCAAGAGATCTATTCTTTTTTACAAATACGATAAATACTACTAAACTACTTACTGTAATTACACTGAGCAAAGCTAATATATATAGTCCATATTTTGGATCATCTGCAAACGTGTGCACTGAGGTGAGTATTCCTGAGCGGACTAGAAATGTTTCAGTTACACTCAGTATAAAAGTTGTAAGCGTAAGCAAAATAGCAAAATTTCTCAAAACATTGAAATTTCGTACCACAAGTAACAGATGTGTTAGTGCTACTGCAATTAGCCACGGCATTAGAGAAACGTTTTCCACTGGATCCCAAAACCAAAATCCACCCCACCCAAGTTCGCGATATGCCCACCAGCTACCCAAGCTGATGCCCAAAGTAAGTAGCGACCAAGAAATAAGTACCCAAGGCCTGACAATTTTAGCCCAAACATTTCCTTCAGTATTTGCAATTAATCCAGCTATAGAGAGCGAAAAAGGAACGCTAAATCCAAGGTACCCCAAATATAATATTGGTGGGTGAATAGCAAGACCTATATCTTGCAATATCGGATTAAAACCCAATCCATCTGTTTCAATGCCTGACATTTTAGTGAAGGGGTTTGATTCAAGTAAAGTGAACAGTAAAAAACAAAAGCAAATCAGCCCATGAGTGATTAGAGAGATTTTTTTTAATTTACTGTCGTTATCAGTAAAAATACCCATCAGAAATAGGTAAAAGGTAAGCACTAATGTCCAAAGCAACATAGACCCTTCTTTATTTCCCCAAACTCCACAAATCTTATAGATCAAAGGTTTTGTTGTGTGTGAGTGGTAAAATACGTTTTCGAGTGAGAAATCATTTGTAATGTGGCAGTAGATCAAAATAGCCATTGATGTTGATACACAAAAAAATATAGCAGTGGTAATAAACCGACAAGAACTAAGAGGTAAAAACAAATATGTCAAAGACAATAAGCAGGCTATGAGTAGCAATATATTCCCAAGTTCAGGCATAAAAAATTATAGTTTTTATATAAACAATATTACCGATGACAAGTTAGAAGTTAAAGTGTTAATTGACGCTTGCTATTGATGCTAGCATAATGCCCCCGTAGTTAGCTGTGCTAGTATTAATTAAAAATTAAATATTAAATCTTTATACTTTTATAGATAGCATTAATATTGAGGTAACATTATGGGTACAACTAAGATTAGTAAATTTCCATTCAATATAAAAAGTAAAGTGGCAAAACAACATGCCGAACCAATAGTTGAAAAAAATCTCTATACTATTTTAGGATTCAAAAGTAGAGAAGATTTTGAAAATAAGACAAGTAAGTTTGTTAATAAAAAAGTTTGGCAATCATTTGTTGACTGCTTTGCAAAAGAAATAGATTATGCAGCAACTGAAAAAGTTGTAAAAAACATCGTTTGTAACATTGCAAAGAGTGATCAAGGTGATGCTTTTACCAAAACTGAACATCTGATATTAAATGAAAAGCGAGATAATAAAAAGAGAGAAAAAGCGATTAGAAAAACTATTAGTATTTTGAGAAAAATCAATCCAGAAAAAGCCTTCAATGAACTTTCAGTAATAAAAAAACAAGCTGAAGATTTTTTACAAACCGATTTTTATAAAGCTCAGAGTAAATCACTTCAAGGATTTGCTCCATCTGGTGGACAGCTCTTTGCGGAAGTTCTGAAATATATAGAAACACTAGAAAAATTATCCGAAGTAAAAAGAGAAGGGCTAGTTAAAGATTTCTTGTTAAATCATGTTAGTTCATTGAATAAAAAGTATCCTAAATCACAAGGTAAAAGGGAAGATGCTATAACAATACTATCAAGTGATGAGTTGAAGAATTTTTACAATAAAGGTGTAGAAGAAGGAATATTACAACCAATGGTATCTTACAAAGAATGCAGAAACCTGTATGACAAAATGAACCAAATGAAAAATGAATCCAAAAGTATAATTAAAAGAGAAGAACGGGAAGAAAATTTGAAGAAAATAGATAAGTCAATAGTCAGTGCAATTAATGACATAAAAAAACATAGAGAAGCAATCCTTAACTGTAAAGATTTTCAAAGTTCTTACATAAAAGAGAAAAAAGAACATCCATTTAGAGGCAACGCATGTCAAAAAATGATTGATATATATCAAGAGAGAATTGCTGGATATCAGGAGAAAATTTGTCAAAACTTAAGCCAAATAAAAGCGATATTAAAAAGTGCGCCGCAAGAAATGGATGATGTGGAAGAATTAGAGGAAATAATCGATGGTATGCATGAAGCGAAGCAGTGTGATGAAAATTTTGATTCAGCTTTGATTTGTTTATTTAACATACAGAATAAGTTAGATGTTCAGCTAGAAAATCCTCCAACAGAGCTAAGAGTTTCACACATTAACGTTAAAACTGAAGTAACTCGGTTATAAGAGCCAAATTTTTGGGACAATTTTAATTCAAGACAGCTCTTGCAACTTTAGTCTGCGTTTTTATTTGGTTGTGTTTTGTTAAAAAAACTTTAGATTTATTTTATAATCGATACTCAAATATAATGACTCAAACTTGGAATTTGTTGCAAACAGGGCAAAAGAAAGGCTATAAAATTGCATATATTAATGCTCGTATTATCGACCCGGAAACTAAGCTTGATATAAAAGGTTCATTATTGACTGAAGGGGATAAAATTATTGACTTTGGTGAATCATTATTTTCAACAAGTGGGGTCGATGAAACAATAGACTGTAAAGGGCTTGTTCTAATGCCAGGCCTTATTGACATTCACGTACATTTTCGTGAACCAGGCCAAGAACATAAAGAAACTATATATACAGGCAGCAAATCTGCAGCTGCGGGAGGCGTTACAACTGTAGTTTGTCAGCCGAACACTGTGCCAGCAATTGATAGCGTTGTTTTGGCTAAATATTTGAAGTATAGAGCACTTGAAACTTCACATGTAAACATTGAATTTTACGCTAAAATCACCACTTCGGAAGAAAAGTTGACTGAAATGGCCCTTTTAAAGGAAGCAGGTGCGGTTGGGTTCACTGATGATGGCATGCCAGTTATGAACCCAATGATTATGAGACAGGCACTGCTTTATTCAAGTATGCTGGGTGTTCCTATTGCTCAACATGCAGAAGATTTAAATTTATCAGCAGGTGGTGCAATCAACGAAGGTAAAATTTCTGAAGAATTGGGAGTAAAGGGGATCTTGAGTGCGTCAGAATCGGTTATAGTAAGTCGCGATATACTGCTCATGAAAGATATGGAAAATGTGCACTACCATATTTTACATGTCTCTTCAAAAGATTCACTTGATGCTATTAAACGTGCGAAGGATTTAGGATTAAATGTTACATGTGAAGTAACCCCTCATCACTTCACTTTGACTGAAAATATAGTAAAACAACATGGAGCAATTGCAAAAATGAACCCGCCGCTTCGCACTGAAGAAGATCGTTTAGCTATGATTGAAGGTTTAAAGACAGGTGTGATTGATTGCATTGCAACTGATCACGCTCCGCATGATCGTAATTCTAAAGATCTGCCACTTGAAAATGCTGCATTTGGTATTGTTGGCCTTGAAACAATGCTGCCCCTTTCACTTGAACTTTACCACAGTGGGCAAATGGGTCTACTTGATGTGCTTGCAAAATTGACATATAAGCCTGCAGATATAATACACATACCACGTGGTCGTATACAAAAAAACCTTGCTGCAGATTTAATTTTAGTTGACCTCAATCATGAATGGGAAATTAAAACTGACAACTTTGCTAGTAAATCAAAGAATTCCCCTTTCGATGGGCGCAAAGTAAAAGGGCACGTAGTACGTACTGTTGTATCTGGCAAAACTATATACTCGCAGGAAAGTTAGTTATCATACCTTATCTATTCCAATTTATTATCACCAGAATGGGCTAAGTGCACCTAAATTTAAATTAAGAAATCTTAGTCGATTCCACTAGACTTCTTGCATAACCATATAACATTGGGAATAGAAATGAAAAAACTTACTTGACAAACTCCGCCAGCCCCCTTATCATGGTACTGAAGGTATTCAGTTATCTTCATCTGTGCAGATTAAACAGCAAGAAAACAACGTAGTTGGCGTCTTATTTTTAATTTTTTG
>NZ_JAPQLL010000067.1:29224-29468 GCF_028981865.1 Wolbachia endosymbiont of Drosophila nikananu
TCTTCACAACATTTCTGGGTTTTTACCTACATAAGCTGAAACGCGCTTATAAGTCGTTTAAGACAGTATAGTACGCCAATTTGCAGGATTAGAGAGTGACAACTAGCTAACACGGGGTTTCTTTTGCCTTTTTTTCTGCTTAGTAAATTTCTTAAACATTTAAACTAAGGTTAGTTGCATTTAAAAGCAGCTAAATTGCAGTGTTTAAGACTTAAAAAACGCCAAATACTGAAAATAGATGTTA
>NZ_JAPQLL010000068.1:0-220 GCF_028981865.1 Wolbachia endosymbiont of Drosophila nikananu
CTGGAATGACATCACAGGGGCACTGGAATGACACCTCTCTTGGGCTCTTTTAGCTATAAATATTTAAGAAATTTACCAAATAAAAAAAAGGCAAAAGAAGACCTGGTCATTGTCTATTTTCTGTATTGGCGTTTTTTAAGTCTTAAACACCGCAATTTAGCTGCTTTTAAGTGCAACTAACCTTAGCTAAAATGTTTAAGAAATTTACTAAGCAGAAAAA
>NZ_JAPQLL010000068.1:342-8741 GCF_028981865.1 Wolbachia endosymbiont of Drosophila nikananu
TGTGAAGACATAAGGTGCACATAGTGCAAAAAATTAAAAATAAGACGCCAACTACGTTGTTTTCTTGCTGTTTAATCTGCACAGATGAGGATAACTGAATACCTTCAGTTTCATGATAAGGGGGCTGGCGAGGCTTGTCAAGTAAGTTTTTTCGTTTAATCCGTTTCTATGAGCTACTTGGATGACGAGGAAAGAGCACTTACATATTTATGGCAACCTCATTACCTCCTCTCAAACAGTTTTTCAATACCACTCAATTTCATTTCTATATAAGTTGGTCTTCCGTGGTTACATTGCCCGGAATATGGTGTTTTTTCCATTTGTCTCAGCAGCTCATTCATCTCCTCCAACTTCATTTTCCTGCCTGCTCTAATTGATCCATGACAAGCGATAGTAGCTAATATCTTGTTCACTTTATCTTCTACTGGCAATGTATCTTCTATTTCGGTTAGTCTGTCAATTATGTTAATTAGCATCTCTTTCACATCTATTGCTCCCAAAATTGCAGGGATTTCTTTTACTATCACTTTATTTTCTGGTTTGATCTCAATATCAAAACCCATTTCAAATAACTTATCTTTATAAGTTTCAATCATCTCCATTCCGGCTTGATTTTTGATTTCAACCGTTTCAGGAAGAAGTAGTTTTTGTCTTTTTATACTTGATTTTTGTTTTAAGCATTCATATACTAGTCTCTCGTGGGCTGCATGCTGGTCGACTATAATCAATTTGTCTCTTACCTCGGCAATAATGTAAGTATTATAGACCTGACAGCGTGCAAACCCGAGCGGGTGGCTTTCTATCAAATCAACTTGCTCTAACACCTTTTTTTCTAGAACCATAATTTCCGCTTGTGAGGGGGATTTCTGTATGCCGGTATAATTAAACGATTTTGACTGTTCTGATAAGCCTTTTGCTTTTTCATTTGGAGAGGCAAATTCTTTTATTAGTTGATTTTCAAAAGGACTTGGCCTTCTTTCATAAAATTCATTTTGAACATCAGGTTTATCAAAAGAATCTGATAATGAACCTTTCACAAAACCCTCTATCGTATTAGTAGTTTTCTGGTCACTAGCTGGAAAGGTGCCTATCCTTCTTGACAATGCTTTAATTAGCCCTCTTGTCACTATTTCATATATGAGCTTCTTATTCTGAAACCTTACTTCTGACTTATTTGGATGCACATTTACATCTACTTGATCGTGAGGTATCTCTAAATGTAACGTCGCAAAAGGATACCTATCGCTTGGAATAAAATCATGATATGCATACCTAACCGCACCAATAAGTAGATTATCTTTAATTGGCCTTCCATTAACAAATGTATAGATCTGAGTTGACTTACCACGATTGACAATAGGTTTACAGATGTATCCTGTAAGTTTAATCCTGTCTTCTTCTTCATTGACCTCCAAAGAACTGCCCTGAAATTCTTCTTCTACTTCACACAATCTACTAAATAACAAGGTTTGCTTGGCATATTTTAAGAGCTTTTTATTACCTGAAATGAGAGTAAACCCTATATGATAGTTAATCATTGCTAGGTTATTTACAATATCAACAATGCTTTGAGTTTCTGCTCTTTCGGTTTTTAGAAATTTTAGTCTATTTGGGGTAGCAAAAAACAAATCTCGTACTTCAATGTATGTTCCTTGTGATAAAGAGTAAGGAGTTAGCTCCCCCATCTTTTCTCCACCCTCATAACTTATAGACCATGCTTCACTTGCTCCGCTTGCTTTAGACGATAATTTTATCCTACTTACTGCTGCAATTGAAGGCAGAGCTTCTCCTCTAAAGCCAAGATGCTTGATTTCTATCAACTCACTATCGCTCAATTTTGAAGTAGCATGGCGCATAAACGCAAGTTCTAAATCGTTTTTTTCTACTCCGTTACCATTATCTGTCACAGTAATAAGATTACGCCCACCACTTTCTATTTTGATCTCTATTTCTAAACTTCCAGCATCTATTGCATTTTCTACTAATTCCTTTACTACACTTGCTGGCCTTTCTATCACCTCTCCCGCTGCTATACGGTTTATGGTTTTTGCGTCTAAAAGAATTATTGCCATAGATTTATTATGAAACTGGTTTTTCTTTTACTTCTTTGGTCTGTCTCTCTCTCCACTTTTTTAACCTACCTGCAATTTCACTGTTGGAAATTGACAATATAGATACGGCGGTAATGGCAGCATTATATGCTCCATTTTCTCCTATAGACATGGTTGCAACTGGAACACCCTTTGGCATTTGAACTATAGAGAGTAGACTGTCCAGCCCATTTAATTGTTTACTATGCACAGGAACTCCGATAACTGGTAAACAAGTTAATGACGCAACCATACCAGGTAAATGAGCTGCACCTCCTGCACCAGCTATAATAACCTTAAAACCTTCTTCTTGTGCAGATTTAGCAAAATTGAAGAGCCTTTCTGGTGTTCTATGTGCAGATATTATGAATATGTCATGTGAAACTTCTAATGCTTTTAGCATATCGACGGTATAGACCATAGTGGTGTAATCTGACTCACTTCCCATAATAACGGCAACATCTTTTTTTATTTTTGTCATATTCAACACAATTTTACTTACTAACTAAATAGTGTTCCAGCTAAAAAGCAACAAATATTTAGGTTATATTATAAATATAATATATAGAATTCTCGTTAAAATAGAAATTTTAAAAATTTAAATAAATATCTATGTTAAGATATAGAGATATAAACTTCTTATGTAAGATAAATTTATAAAATGATTATTTTTGTATTTCAAGCTTTGTAATTTTAGCTTGTTCTTTCTGTAAATGATTTTTTCAGATAGGCTGATAGTAAAATGGTAATTTAAAATTACTAGAAATTTGATTGAAATATTAATATACAATCAACTTAAAGTTTTAAATTTGATATCATATAATTATTGACAAGTTATATGATATTAATATTTTGGTGTATTAAATATTATGTTATAATGTTTAATAAAGTTAATTGATATGTGAGTGTAAGAATTATGGAAGTAATATCGTTAAATAACTTAGAAAGTGCGGGAGTAAAAACAAAGTTGCTTTATATAATAAATAAAATTATAGAAAAAAATGCTTGGACTCAGGCTTTTGCAGCTGAGAAGCTTGGTATTGATCAGCCAAAGGTATCACAAATTAAAAATGGTAAAATAGATGGTTTTTCTTTAGAGCGATTGTTAGGATTTCTAAAAAAGTTTGATCATGAAACAACAATCACGATGACAGAAAGCCAAGAAATAAAATCTGAGGCAGAAAAAGTAAAACATGAAATTGAATCGCAATAGATACAAAGTTGACAACTTGTTTTTTGTGGTATAGTATAAAACTTATTAAGGTAGTATCTTATGGCTGAGTCTATTGTAGAAAAGTGTACAGAACAGGTAAGTAACCGTTTCAAATTGGTTCTATTGGCAAGTCAAAGAACACATGATTTAAATACAGGAGCAAGTAATCCAGTTCAAATAGCTCAGTTTAAAGACCATAAAAACACCATAGTTTCCTTACATGAAATAGCAGAAAAACAGGTGGATACTCATGAGCTATTTAACCTTTTGGTAGGTAGATGCAAGGAGTACATGAAAGGGAATATGAATAATGTTTACAGCAGTAATACAAGTAAGCTAGCGAATTTATTAAATTTTTCTGATGACACAGATCTTGATGCAAATCAAGAAAGCCAAGATTATGAAGTGGATGGTGAAATAGATGATGAAATAAATGATCAAGATGGCGATGAAGAAGTATCCGTTTAGAAATCTACTGAAGTTACATAGTCTTTAAATGCTTCACATTGCTATCTATACACTGTTGTTCTGCATGAGTATAATGTTGTGCCGCATAGTGTCTAAGTCAAGTGATGTGTACAATAAGGTTTTAGCGTTCAATAATTTCTCAACGCAAGTAGTTGTACTCATAACAGCAATATCAATCATTCTGAATAATTTTTTTTTAATTGATATAGCATTGTTGTATGCTAGCGTTAGCTTTATATCAACTATAGCACTAATGAGATTAATGTTGTTTTAATAATTTATGATAGGATCCGTTCTTATATTTTTAGGCATTTGTTCAGTAATCATTTCAAGTGTGGGAGTAATTAGATTTCCTGATTTCTATACTAGGTTACATGCAGCAGGTATTACAGATTCTAGCGGTGCAACGCTATTGTTAATTGGTTTTGCTTTGCAGAATGGATTTTCAATCAATACTGTTAAAATAATATTATTAATTCTTATAATATGGGTAGCTAGCTCAACTAATGGCTATATTTTAGCGCGCACTTATTATAAAGTTAAGAAAAAAACTGTTAAAGAAGGTTAAGGTGTTAGAAATATTAAATGTAGTGCTACTTTTGTTGTTACTAACAGTTACGGTTTTTATAGTCTTCTCGCGACATTTAGTCGTAAGTGCTGTTCTAATGTGTGTATTTAGTTCACTTATTGCGCTTATATACTTAATTATGAATGCACCTGATGTTGCAATTACTGAAGCTTCTGTTGGTGCGGGGCTCAGTACGATTTTTACGTTTGCAGCACTCTCCTTGATAAAGAATCATAAAGTAAATCTATCTCATAACCCTATAACGCTTTTTTTTATGTTATTTCTGGCTGTATGTTTGTCATATTTTATGATTCAATTGCCAGATTTTGGCAGCAACAATGCTCCGATCCACTTGCATGTTGCTCCTTATTATGTGGAAAATACCGAAAAAGCTACCGGTATTCCTAACATAGTGACAGCTGTGTTGGCAAGTTTTCGTGGTTATGACACGTTTGGAGAAACTATAGTAGTTTTTACTGCTGCGCTTTGTATAACGTTGATATTAAAAGAAGAAAAAGAAAATGATTAAAGATCCGATATTAAATGCAGTAACATTTTTGATGATACCTTTTATCATTTTATTTGGTTTATACATACAATTTCACGGTGATTATACTCCAGGTGGAGGTTTTCAAGCAGGAATAATTATTGCCTCCGGGATAATATTATATTCAATGCTATTTGGTGTATCTACAACTCTAAAAGCAATACCTTATTCTGTGATTAGATTGACTAACGTGTTAGGTATTTTAATTTATGGAGGAACGGGCGTTGCAACAACTTTACTTGGCCAAAATTTTTTATCTTATGATATCTTGTCAGCCAATAATAGAACCGGTCAAAAATTGGGTATTTTTTTGGTGGAATTAGGTGTAGCATTTACTGTCTGCTCCTCTATGTTAATTATATATATGAATTTTGCTCGTAGGAAAAAACAATGACTTTATATAATTATACGATTATTATTGTATTAATGGTGCTAGGTTTATATATTATTATAAACGATAAAAATTTAATCAAGAAAATGGTAGGGGTAAGCGTCTTCCAAGCATCTGTTTTGTTGTTTTACATATCTCTAGGATATATAAAAAGTTCTTTGCCTCCTATATTGGTTTCAAATTTTTATTTATATAGCAATCCTATACCTCATGTTTTAATGCTTACTGCTATAGTGGTTGGAATTGCAACATTTTCAGTTGGATTGTCCATAGCAGTAAAAATGGAAGAAAAGTATGGAACAATTGATCAAGACAAGTGTACATAAGTTAACAGTATCTTAAACTATATGAAATAACAAATAGCCATAAGTTAAAAGTAAAATTATAGACTTGCTCGTTGTAAGTTTATTTGTTAATAAGAAATAAAATTATAAACTGTAAAGGTAATGATGTCAACTATTAATGATGCAGAAGATAAGAAAAAAATTATCAGAGATCTTGTAACTAAAAATATAAAAAAAGGTGGTTTTGTCACCTTTGATGATATAAATGATAAATTATCAGATGAAAATTTTTCGTCTGATTTTATAGATGATGCTATATCTTTATTGCAGGATTCCGGAATTAATGTGCTTGAAAGTAGCGAAGATGAAGAAGATATTCCTTCCAACAGTGATGATAGTAAACTTGATGATGATGATACATTGCCAAATGTTACTGCAACTTTAGTACAAAATGATGATCCAGTGAGGATTTATTTACAAGACATGAGCTCTGTAAAGCTTTTGTCAAGGGCAGATGAAATCGAGATAGCAAAAAAAATTGAATCTGAAAAGCATAACATATTACGTGCAATAATTGAAACATCAGTAACATTAAAGGTGATAAAAGTATGGCGTGATGATTTAAGTAGTGGAGCTCTCTTACTGAGAGAAATTATAGATCTGGATGCAATTTATAACTCTGACTTTAATGTGGTACCCAAAGAAGAGAGTGAAGAAAGTGCTGAAGATGTTGAGGATTCTGAGGATGTTTCTGAAGATGCTGAGTACTGTAGTGATGATGAGAAAGATAGTAAAAAAAGTGATGATGAGAAAGACGGTGATAATGAAGATGTAAATTCAGCGAATTTAAATGTTTCTATTCTTGAAATGGAAAGTGACTTGTTGCCAAAGGTCATAGTTGCATTGGATGAGATAATTACTTTAACAAATGAAGCATTGGTATTAAGAAAAAATTCTAAAGATTCCTCTGATGAACTAGAGAATTTATATAGTCAAATATGGTCTATAGCATTACAAATTAAGTTAAGTGATGCTGCTGTTGCCAGAATTACACAAGAACTTTATAAGATAAGTAGATCCATCACGCTTGAAGAGGCTAATCTTATTGCTGAGGCTAGAAAATACGATATCGATAGAGAAAGTTTCTATAAAGTTTATGATGACGTGCTTTTAAAGCATGAATTGAAAAAGATAAGTCTTTTAAAGATCAATGAAAATCAGTCCTCTTTTACAGGTGAATTAAAAAACAAATTTTTAAGGTTTATAGACGATAACTCTGAACATATAGCTAGCACTTTGAACGGTATTAAGCAGCATATACAGGAAGATAACGTGCAAGAATTTAAGGAGCTAATCAGGAGAATACAAAAACACGAACGAGAAGTCTCTGAAGCAAAGCAAGAGATGATTAAGGCTAACTTAAGGCTAGTAGTTTCCATTGCTAAGAAGTATTCAAAAAGAGGCCTTGATCTGCTTGATTTGATACAAGAAGGCAATATTGGTCTTATGAAGGCCGTGGATAAGTTTGATTACAAACGTGGATATAAATTTTCAACTTATGGCACTTGGTGGGTAAGACAATCAATCACTAGGGCAATACCTGAGCAGTCTAAAGTAGTTAGAATACCAGTTCATATGGTGGAAATTATCAGTAAAATCAACAGAGCATTAAGAAAAATGACTCATGAGATGGGAAGAGAGCCGACGTTAGAGGAATTGAGTGTAGAACTGACAATGCCACTGGAAAGAATACGCAAAGTTATGAAAATAGCAAGGGACCCAGTAAGTCTTGAAGCTCCAACAGGAAAGGATGATAGTAGTACCTTTGGTGATTGTATAGAAGATAAGCGAGTCTCCAGACCAGAGGATGCTGCAATACTTGCTGACTTGCGTGGCATTACAACCAATGTTCTTGCAACTTTAACACCAAAGGAAGAAAGAATTCTAAGAATGCGTTTTGGCCTTGGTAAAGATGGGAAGGAGCATACCTTAGAAGAAGTAGGAAAAATTTTTAATGTAACACGTGAGAGAATTAGGCAAATAGAGGCAAAAGCACTGCGCAAGTTGAAACATCCAAGCCGCGCTAGAAAACTTAGAGGGTTCTTTTAAGTATACTCTAAGTTCACTCCATACAATCTATGTTCCTCCTGATTTTTTTACTTTGCTCTAAATCTGAAATTTTCTTTAAAACATTTAGGTATTCGAATGTTATTTTTTCAGCAAGACTGGGCAATTTATCATTAGCAAAATTTCTTATATCGTTATCCTGAATTGAAGCATCTTTTCCCAAGATTTTATTAAATGTTTCCTTGAATATTCCAAAAAAACCTGATGGCTTTTTGTTCACCGGTTCTATATAATTATTCAAGTCACTACATATAAAAAACTTAGCTACATCTTCTGCCTTATCTGTAAAACTCTCTAATGTCTGGGATAAATATCTCACTGTTTTATTATATTGTTCACCAATATTTTTCAGCTTTATAGCTTCTATCAAGGAGTCGAGATTTTTTTTATAGTTCTTACTTTTAAATGGATCATTCATACTAATTACAGCTCATTATTTATTAAAATATGGGTATAGGTTTAAAATATTAAGATTTAGTAAATATTACTTTTGTAATTCATGTAGAACTATAGCTATAATAAGTAAGATTTCCCTACGTCATATCGCCGCGGTATCCACAACTGTACGAACGTTGTGATTTTTGCCCATCACACAACTGTACGAACGTTGTAGTTTGGCCCACCAGTGGGGTGTCATCCCAGTGCCCAGACACTGGGATCCAGGAAACTTAACTTTAAATAAGTAGCTGCATAATAAAGACTAGATTCCAG
>NZ_JAPQLL010000068.1:8791-9096 GCF_028981865.1 Wolbachia endosymbiont of Drosophila nikananu
ACGAATTGCTTAACCGTCATTCCGCCGCAGACCGTCATACCACCACGAACCGTCATACCGCGATTCATTCGCGGTATCTCATCCACTGACAAGAGATCCCGCTGCGGGATGACGGTTGTCGTTTAGCTATAAACATTAAGAAATTTACCAAACAAAAAAAAGGCAAAAGAAACCCTAGTCATTGTCTATTTTCAGTATTGGCGTTTTTTAAATCTTAAACACTGCAATTTAGCTGCTTTTAAACGCAACTCACCTTAGTTTAAATGTTTAAGAAATTTACTAAGCAGAAAAAAAGGCAAAAGAAA
>NZ_JAPQLL010000068.1:9184-34460 GCF_028981865.1 Wolbachia endosymbiont of Drosophila nikananu
TAGGTAAAAACCCAGAAATGTTGTGAAGACATAAGGTGCACATAGTGCAAAAAATTAAAAATAAGACGCCAACTACGTTGTTTTCTTGCTGTTTAATCTGCACAGATGAAGATAACTGAATACCTTCAGCACCATGATAAGGGAGCTGGCGGAGTTTGTCAAGGAAGTTTTTTGACTTATCTAACGAATTTTATACTTGCTAAGATTGCGCTATTTGAGTACCTTTAACTGAAAGAAGTTGTTTTTTATCCAATATGAAAAAAGCCTTTATATTCACATCCTTAATAGCAGTTGTATTAATAGTCATTACTTTTTTGTATAAAAACAGCGGAACTGACAATGCACAAGTAGTGAATGTCTATTCATCGCGCAAAGAAGAATTAGTACGTACTTTATTTGATGAATTTACAAAAAATACAGACATTAAAGTACGTTACATCATTGATGATTATTCTCAGCTACTTTCACGCATGGAAAATGGCGGTGAAGCTGACTTACTTTTAACTGCAGATGCAGTGAACCTGATTTTGGCAAAAAAAAGAGGGCTTTTATCTCAAGTGGATTCAGAGATTTTAAAAAGCGTTATACCTGCAAGATTTAGAGATAGTGAAGATTATTGGTTTGGCCTTACAAAAAGAACCAGAATATTGGTTTATAATAAAGAGTCAGTAAATCCTAAAAACTTAAGTACTTATGAAGATTTAGCAAATGAAAAATGGAAAGGAAAAGTATTAGTACGTTCTTCTACAAGTCCATATAACCGGGCATTGATTGCTTTTATGATTGCAAATAATGGTTTTGAAAAGACGAAAGAATGGGTAAGTGGAATTGTGAGTAATATGGCAAGAAAACCAAGTGGTGGTGATACTGACCAAATTTATGCTGTAGCTGCTGGTGAAGGAGATGTTGCAATAGTAAATAGTTATTACTTTGCAAGAATTCTTTCATCAGAAAATAAAAAGAATGTTATAGACAAGCTAGGGGTTTTTTTTCCTAATCGTAACGATCATGGCGTAATGGTGAACGTTAGCGGCGCAGCAGTAGCAAAAAACACAAAAAACAGAGAAAATGCTATAGCTTTGCTGGAATTTTTAGTAAGCAAACAGGCTCAAGAGCTATACGCTAAAAAAAACCAAGAATACCCTATTATTGAAGGCGTTGAAACTTCCGATATACTAAAGTCTTGGGGGAATTATTTACAAAGTGATTTGCCTCTAAGTGAACTTGAAAAACACCTCCTTGAGGCTGTTATGATAGCGGACGAGTGTAAGTGGAAGTAATCCCCAGTGCCACTAAACACTGGGGTGAAAGATTTATGCTAATGTACCTTACTCTTAACTTGCTGAGCTTTTTCTTCCTTCTAACTTAATTTTGACTTTACTATCTTTTTCTGTTCTTTCAACAAAACAATTGCTGCACAAGAGGTCTATTGAAAAACAATAATAAGAAAGTAGAATAGGTTCAAGTAGTTAAAAAGGAAGCTATGCACAAGAGAAGGAATTTGTTAAACATCTCAGACCTTACAGTCGATGATGTAGAAAATATAACTAAGTTGGCTAACCAGTACCTTAAAAAAGAAGCTGCAAATAGTCATATCTTGGAAAATAAGACAGTAATAAATTTATTCTTTGAAGATTCAACGCGTACACTTGTGTCTTTTGAAATAGCAGCAAAAAGCCTTGGAGCAAATGTTGTAACTTTGCCAATAAGATCTTCTTCTATTAACAAGGGAGAAGATCTAAAAGACATGATCAAAACATTAAATGCAATGAATCCTGACTATATGATAATCAGGCATAAAAGTAGTGGTATCATTAATACACTAGTAAAGCATGTTAACTGCTCGCTGATCAATGCAGGCGATGGAAGCAGCGAACACCCAACTCAAGCTCTTGCAGATTATCTTGTAATTAGCAGTCATAAAAAGCAAATAAAGGATCTCAAAGTTGTGATATGTGGAGATATTCTGCACAGTAGAGTTGCAAGATCAAATATAAGATTGCTAAAAATGTTTGGAGCAAAAATAAGCTTGGTCGCACCACCAACTTTGATTTGTAAGCATTTTCCTGAAGTAGATTCAGTCCATTATTCATTAATTGAGGGTATAAAGGATGCTGACGTAATTATACTTTTGAGGCTACAGAAAGAGCGCATGAATAATAGTTCTTCAGAGAAAGAATATTTTCATTTGTATGGACTTGATTCACAAAAGCTATCATACGCAAAACCAGATGCGATTGTTATGCACCCAGGGCCAATAAATAGAGGGATTGAGATTAGCAGCGATGTAGCAGATTGTGTTATTTTACAGCAAGTAGAATTTGGATTGGCAATACGTAAGACAGTGCTACACTATTATAGGCCTTGTTAATATTAAAAGATGCTACACAACTAATGCGAAAGAAGGGTTTTTTCATGAAATGACGAGAATGGTTTGAGAATGGCCATTAAGATGTTAAGGCCGAGGATATGGTGTGGAAGTTTTTACGAAAGCCTGAAGTCAATCAACAACCTTGCAGAACGGCAAATTAGATGGCTATCGTAAAAACAGCTTTTTCACCTGGTAGGAACGTGGAGAAAGATTTGTGGAAAGAATGTTGTCGATATTTTTGACATCACGTCTCAATGGCCAAAATCCCTTCCAAAAGTTACGACTGCTTAGTTCTTTATTCATTCTCACAATCCGTGAACGGTTACTTGTTTTTAGCGTTAAGCAGCAAAATTAATAATTTGAGAATTTTCCTGAAAAAACTTGCCACAAATTGGTCACAATTTTCTGTGAAAGACAGATATAGAAAGACTAGAGTTAAGTTCATTGAATTTTCTTACCTTTGCTTCTTAACTTGACGCGTATAGTTTATTTAACGCTCCCTAAGTTCGCCATTGCCTGAACGGATACAATTATTTTAGCTATAAGAGCGTTTTACTTTTTACTCAGCATATCCATCATAACTGGCTTACTTTTAGTGATTCATGGAGTTAAAAAAGTCAGCATTGTTCTTTGTTAAAAGTAGTTTGTCACGTAAAAATTCCATTGCTTCAACAGGTCCCATAGGATTGAGTATTCTACGCAACACCCATATTTTATTTAGTATAGCCGCCTTATCAACTAATAGCTCTTCCTTCCTTGTTCCGGATTTTGTAATATCAATAGCTGGAAATATACGTTTATCAGAAAGTTTTCTATCAAGTATGATCTCAGCATTTCCTGTACCTTTAAACTCTTCAAAAATAACTTCATCCATTTTTGAGCCAGTCTCTATAAGAGCTGTGGCGATTATAGTTAAAGAACCCCCATTCTCAATATTACGAGCTGCTCCAAAAAAGCGTTTTGGTCTCTGCAGTGCGTTTGAATCTACACCGCCAGTTAGAACTTTTCCAGATGAAGGAATAACAGCATTATAAGCACGTGCAAGTCTAGTAATATTGTCAAGTAGAATTACCACATCTTTTTTATGCTCAACCATTCTTTTAGCTTTCTCTATTACTATTTCAGCAAGCTGTACGTGACGGTAAGCAGGCTCATCAAACGTAGAACTTACTACCTCACCTTTTACAGAACGTATCATATCTGTTACTTCTTCAGGCCTTTCATCTATAAGTAACACTATTAATTCTATTTCAGGGTGATTTATAGCTATAGAGTTAGCCATTTGCTGAAGCAATACAGTTTTTCCTGTGCGAGGTGGAGCAACT
This sequence comes from Wolbachia endosymbiont of Drosophila nikananu, assembly GCF_028981865.1. Lineage (NCBI taxonomy): Bacteria > Pseudomonadati > Pseudomonadota > Alphaproteobacteria > Rickettsiales > Anaplasmataceae > Wolbachia > Wolbachia endosymbiont of Drosophila nikananu. The sequence goes on from NZ_JAPQLL010000068.1 coordinate 12,881, forward strand.
ACTAACGCTCTTTGCCCTTTTCCAAGAGGAGCTACTATATCTATAGCACGCATGCTTAAACCTTTTTTATCATCACCACTATTACACTCAAGTACTATGCTTTCCTCAGGATAAAGAGGAAGCAAATTATCAAAATGGACGTACTTTCTTAATTCACTGACTTCAGTAGAGTTTATACTTTGAACCTTAGTTAAAGTAAAATATCTTTCTTTATCACCAGGTGGCCTTATTTCTCCACATGCCATATCTCCTGTACGTAAATTAAACTTCTTTATTTGCCCGTTAGAAATATAAACATCATCGGTACTTGGAGCATAATTTGCACTTGCTGAGCGTAAGAAACCGAAACCATCAGGCAATATTTCCACTATTCCACTCCCTGTGGTTATGCCTCCTTCTTCGCTCATTTTCTTCATTAAACTGAATATCATTTCCTGCTTTAGCATTCTACCATTGCTTTTACCGTTAGTTGAAATTTTTCTTTCTTCAGCTAACTCTAACAATTCTTCTGCTGTTTTCTCTTTTAATTCGCTCAGATCTAATGTTTTTCTGTTTTTCTCAGTACCTTCATTGACCATCTGTTTTACTGTATCGTTATTGTGAATTTGCTCACTTTTTTCAGGTTGAGCTGTAACCTTTCCTTTTGCCAAAACATCTTCATTGATTGTTGTCATAATCCTCCAAAAATTTTAATTGATGCTTACTAACCTAAAATGTGACTATAAGATAATAAATTAGGCTGAACTAGTTTTAGTGCGTATTAAGCTTAATTATCATTAAACCCCGTACTTTACTTATATTATACTAATAAATACTAGCAAGTCAAGTTAATTTAATGTTAACAAAGCACAAAAATTTAAGGATTTTCAATAGCTATTCTTTATATTTTTTAACCTTTCTTGCTTCTCTTCTTCTACTTTTGCTTTTTCCACTTCTGCTTCTAAATTTTCTTGACTACATAAGCCAAGTAGTACAGGATCTTGGGGTTTTATATTTTGCATGTTATGATGAGATCCATCTCTTACCTGCTCAACTGTGTAATTTGTTGTACTAATTAATTTAGCTATAACGTTATTGTCTAAGATAGGAAATTTTTTTACTAAATAATAAATCGCATCAGGTTTATCTCTACGCCTTGCCGTAGAGGTAAAGCCAAGAATGCTACCAATCGCTTTACTCCTTTTTTTTATATTTTTTATAATCAAATTTGGTACACGGTTTGAATTTTTTTTGCAATCATCGATTTCTTTTTCAGTAATTACCCCAGAAATAATAGGGTTATATTTTTCAACTTCTATTTCCTCATCAGCTATGTCTTGTACTTCTTCAAGGGCCAACCTACAGCATTGTGCTATTTGATTAAAAGTTAAACCAGTGTTGTCTACTAACCAAGCAGCTATTTGCATTAGAAACTGTTTATTTCTATCGTTATTACCCTTAGAAGGTTCCATTGACATCAAAAAAGCATCTCCCATTTAAAGTATCCCTTACTGTTATACAGAGCTAAAATATAAGCTATTAAAACTAAAAAAGCATTAATTTTGTCATTCAATGACTTTTTGTTTGTCACTTTCCACCTCTTAAGTTAATTAGATGCGCTTACGTTTAAGCATATTTCAAACGATTCAAAAAAATATTTTCCCTTCTTAAGGTATAGTATAACTCAGTCAAACATATGTTTCTATTTAAGAAAAGAGTTAAATTTTAAGTTAATATATTGTAATATTATATATATTAGCTAATAAAGCAACAGGTTTACAAGAATTAAATTATCACTATTCTATAATTAACCATTAATTAACTGAGTTTAAAATGAATGTTAAAAATTTTTTCACTAAAGTAACCGTTGTCCTTTTAGCTTGCTTGTTAGTCTTCATGGGAATTGGCAACCTTTTATCAGGTGATGATGAAAAAGAAGAGGTAGTTAGGGTTGGAAAAGAAGTTATAACGTCAGATGAGTATAAATCACTATATCAAAATTATGAAAGGCGAATTTCTGGATCTGATGCGAGTAGAGAACAAGTAAAAAAGCTGAAATATGATTTGCTTAACGCACTTATAGAGCAAAAACTATTGTTTAACCTAATTAGTGAGCTTGGGTTGACAGTTGGAGAAGAGTCTATAAAAAACCATATTAAAAATACCAAATACTTTCAAAATGATAAAGGCGAATTTGACAAAAGTAAATTCCATGAAACGCTAAATGACCTGCATATGACAGAGAAAGAGTATATAGCAAAGCTAGAGAAAGTTCTGCCTGCAATGATGTTCATGACTTCGTTATTTAAAGATAATTATCCGGTAACTTTTGGCGAGAGAGTTGATGAGCAGATATACAAAAGTCGCTACCAAACTAGAGTGGTTGATATTGTTAAAATAACTGAAGATGCAGTTACAAACATTCCTGAACCAGATGATCAAGCCTTACTTGATTTGTACGAAAGAAATAAATCCCATTTTTATTATCCTGAGTATCGAACTGCGCAATATATTTCCCTAGGCCAAAAGTATTTTGAAGATCAAATCAAGATCTTAGACGAAGAAGTTGATGGTATAATAGAACAACAGGAACTTAAAGATCAAAGAGATGTATTCAATGTGATATTTTCTACCAAAAAAGAAGCTGAGACAGCAAGAAGAGCATTTGAGGAGGGTAAAACAAGCTTTGAACAGATAGTAGGAGAGTTCGGCAAAGCAAAACTTGAGGAAACTAGAGTAAATAATATAACTAAGGATTTTTTACCAGAAGACGTGAGAGAAAAGGTGTTTGCTCTTAAAGTAGGTGAAGTAAGTGAAGTTTTAGCAAGCAGTTTTGGTTGGCACATAATAAAAGTGGAAAGTGCGCATCAAATCTCTGATGAAGACTTAGTTGATTTAAAAAAAGACATAAAGTCAGTTCTAACTAACCAAAAGTCTTTTGAAAGAGTCAATGATTTCATAAACCAAGTGAACTATAAGATATACAATGGTTCAGCAATTGAAGAAATATTGAGTGAATATAATTTACCTATACAAACTATTGGTCCAGTAGATGCGAGTGGAAAAGATCAAAGCGGTAATAACGTAGGAGATTCTAGTGATTTGATTTCTTTCATTTTTTCGCGAGAAAAGGATCAGAAAGGTTATTTCAAGGGCGTTGGGGACGCTGTTGTTAGTATAAAAATCATTGATATCGTTCCACCCAAATTGCAAAGTTTTGAAGAAGGTAGGGCACTAGCGGTAGAGCTTTGGCGTAGTGAGTTTATAAAAGAAAGAATGTTTAAAATTGGGCAAGAGGTTGCAGTTCAACTAGGAGAAAAAACAGATTTGGAAGAAATTCAAGGTGTGGAATTAGTTAAAGGTCAGCAGATGCACCGCAATGAACAAAACTACCCCTTTTCTTTTGTAGAAGAGATTTTCAATATGAAAACAACTGGTTCAGTGACAGACCCTATTCAATACAATAATGAAATTATAATAGGTGTTCTAAAAGAAATGTATTCATCAAATGGTAAATTAAACACGCTTGACAATGGAAAACGTGTGATGATATCGCTAAAAGAGCAATTAATTAGCTATCTGGAATCAAAGTATAAAGTCGAAGTTAATCACGCTATACTTGATGATATATAATCAAAAATCTTATAAGTTGCTTCAAACGCATCCAGTGCCCAGACACACAACTGTACGAACATTGCGATTTGAGAGCAATCTTCACTAGAAAGGATGTCATCCCAGTGCCCAGACACTGGGATCCAGAAATTTTATTAAGTTGGTAAGCATAAAAGTAGCCGTTTTATGTTAAAATACAACGTTTTAATGATTAAAAAAAGGCTGGATTCCAGTGTCAGCTACTTGCATGACACCATTTGTTGTCTTCAAAAATGAATGTTCGTGCAGTTATGCGCCTGGCACACCCTACATTATTGGTAATTATATTATAAGGTGTAAAAGTTGTATAATTCATTTGACTTAAAACGGCTCATTGTATAAAATTGTGGCTAATATATGAATAAAGGTTAACATGGCAGTTAAAATAAGGTTGGCAAGGTTTGGCGCAAAGAAACGTCCTTTTTATAGGATAGTTGTAGCTGATTCACGAGCACCAAGAGATGGGCGTTTTATTGAGAAAATAGGACAATATGATCCAATGTTACCAAAAGACAATAAAAATCGTGTTGTGGTGAAGGCTGATAGATTAAAACATTGGCTAAGCGTAGGCGCGCAAGCAACTGAAAGAGTACTATGGTTCATTAAAAAAGGCATAGTAACTTTAGAAACAGAACCAAAGAAAACAGAAAAGAAGAAAGTAGAGAACGAGAAAGCACAGGGACAAGGAGCATAAGTCTCTTTAAAATGCTAAATACTGATTTAACAAATAATGGTAAATTAGACGATGTCGTATCTTCTGATTTATCAGCTATGAAGGACTTTATCTTCAAAAATGTCAATGATGAAGGTGCTAAGCTTGCTACTGATATTATATCTCATCTTGTTAGTTCAGGTGGAAAAAAAATAAGGCCTAAACTATTTTTTATTATATGTAAAATGCTAAACTATTCTGGGGAGGATAGGATCAATGTTGCTGCATCGGTAGAGTTTATACACAATGCTACTTTACTTCATGATGATGTGCTCGATGAAAGTGAGGCACGTCATGGAGTCAAAACAGCGAATAAGATTTGGGGGAATAAATCAAGCATTTTAATTGGTGATCTATTGTTGACTCTAGCATTTAGATGGCTTATAGAGTGTGGAAATTTAAATATTCTCTCTATTTTATCTAAAGCATCGCATTTACTTGTGAAGGGTGAAATAAAGCAGATGACAACACGTTTTGACCCCCACACAGTCAGGGAAAATTATTTTGATATCATTGGAGAAAAGACAGCATCTTTATTTTCTGCATGCTGTGAAGCTGCATCTACAGTATCTGGTGCAACAAATGACGAAACAGAGAGGCTAAAGAATTTTGGTTTTAATTTTGGTATGGCATTTCAAATAGTTGATGATATGCTCGATTATACTGCTAATCAAGGCACTTCTGGAAAACAAGTCGGAAAGGACTTTTTCGAAGGTAAAGTCACCTTACCTGCTATTATAGCATACGAAAAGGGCAGTCCAGCAGAGCAAAAATTCTGGGAAAAATGCTTTTCTTCAGCTAGACACAATTTTGACCAAGCATTACACTATATTAATCACCATAATGCCATTCAGCTTTCTATGGAAAAAGCTAGACACTACATTAATATGGCACAAAATGATATTAGTACTTTTTCTGATTCTTTTTATAAAACTACTTTAATTGACTTTTTAAATGCGAGCATAGAAAGACGAATGTAGCTGGCGCTTGATATTTTCGAATTAATTGCTATATATTTATTAGATTCTTAAGGGTAATAATATGTCAGATAGCAGTAAAGAGAAAAAGAAGAAGTTTGCTGATATGGTAAGTAGGCAGAAAGGTGACGACCAACAAAGTGATAACCATAAGCAAACTGATGATTTAAATGAAGATCTCAATACATTAAAAGAACGTGCAGCTCAGCTTGAAGATCATTTACGCCGTGCTGTTGCAGATAATGAAAACGTCAAACGTATAATGCAAAAGCAAATTAACGATGCAAGTGACTATGCAGTCACAAAATTTGCACGTGATATGATCGACTCGTGCGACAATTTAAAAAAAGTAATGGAAAACTTGAAAGATGGTGATCCTGTTCATGAGGGGATTAAAGTAGCTTATCAAAAAATTATAAATGATCTAAAAAAACATGGAATAGAGGAAGTAGATCCACTTGGTGAGCTTTTTGATAGTAATTTACACCAAGCTGTTGTGGAAAGAGAAGACAATGAAAAAGAGCCTGGCACCATTGTAGAAGTACTACAAACTGGTTATACTATCAAAAATAGGTTGCTCCGTCCTGCAATGGTTATTCTTTCTAAGAAATCTGCTGATTGTGGAAGCGATTAGCATGAGGTAAATGTATAATGACAAGTATTGTCTTTTCAGGTATCCAGCCAAGTGGCGTACTACATTTAGGTAATTATCTTGGTGCAATCAAACAGTGGGTAGACTTACAGGATAAATACAAATCTCTTTTTTGTATTGTCGACCTACATGCAATCACAGCAAATAAGCTTCCCGCAAGTGAATTAAAAAGTAATATTTTCAAAACAGCAGCAGCTTATATTGCATGTGGAATAGATCCAGAAAAGTCCATTATTTTTAATCAGTCCACAGTTAGTGGTCATGCAGAACTGGGCTGGCTGCTTGGGTGCTATACACCAATTGGTTGGCTCAGTCGCATGACTCAATTTAAAGATAAAGCTGGCGGCGATAAACAAAAAGCCTCTCTTGGATTATATAGTTATCCAGTACTTATGGCTGCAGATATATTATTGTATCAAACTAAATACGTTCCTGTTGGTGATGATCAAAAACAGCATTTGGAGCTTGCACGTGATATTGCATCAGCTTTTAACAATCATTATAAACTGGATTATTTCATCGTACCTGAAATCTTAACTTTGGATTGCACATCAAGAATAATGAGCTTAAGAGATGGTACAAGCAAGATGAGTAAATCTGACCCTTCAGAACATTCGTGCATTAACCTTGATGATACAGATGACTTAATTGTTAAAAAAATAGAAAAAGCAAAAACAGATTCAATTCTAGGCTTTGCTACTTTAGAGTGCCGACCAGAAATAAGCAATTTGATAAACATTTATTCAGTGCTTAGTAATGTAAATGTGGAAGAAGTATGTGAAGAAGTGAACAAACATGACATGAAGCACTTCAAAAAAGAGTTAGCTGATTTAATTATCAGTGTTATATCACCCATACGTGAGAGAATGAATGATCTTTTCAAAGACCAATTCCATTTACATGAAATATTAAAAAAAGGTACAAAGAAAGCAGCAGAAATTGCAACCCATAATGTAAAAGAAATCAAGGATATTATTGGATTTGCTCAATAGACCTCTTGCATAACCTAAGGAATCAATTCAAAATTGTAAAAACAGGCAATAAGGGTATCCGTTCAGCGGAGTGAAAGAATAAGGTAGACAAGGTGATCTAAAAAGATAATCATAGAGCAAAAGTGAGTTTACAACAAATGGTGTCATCCCAATGCCCTGACTACTTGGATCCAGAAAAAAGAATGGTGTCATGAAAGTAGCCTCCTTCTCCTGTCATCCCAGTGCGTGACACTGGGATCCAGAAGACTTAATTTCAACCAAATAATAAAGGCTAGATTCCAGCGTCAGCTACTTTCATAACACCACTTTTGCTCAATATTTGCGCATTAGCCGTGCTTCTGAACAGTATCAAGAATATAAAAGGGGAATATTCAAAAAAGTGTGTCAAACCGCATTTTTAACTCAACTAAATTTTCAATCTACCAGGAAAGAAAATATCAAGTTGAGATATAGTTAAGGCCCAATTAGGATAGGCCAATTTTGCTCTGCCTTTTTTATAGCACAATATACCTGTTTGTACAAGCTAGTACTTAGTTTTAGTGAATTTTCTAATCTGTCTATGCAGTTCCTCAATAGGGTTGGTAGTATAAATTAGCCTCACGCGAACTTTAATTTTTATATTCTTTCATTAGCATAATATAATTTTGTGCTGATTGTGTAATATGTTTAATTTCTTCATTTGACATTTTTTTGAAGAATTTTGCTGGCCTACCAGCCCATATTTCCCCACTTTTTATTACTTTTCCATGTGTCACTAGTGAGCCAGCAGCCACCATAGCTTCAGACTCCACAACTGCATGGTCCATCACGGTAGAGCCCATACCAATAAACGCTTTATCATGCACCGTGCATGCGTGCAACATACAAAAATGTCCCACTGTTACCATGCTGCCAATAATTGTGTCACCACCTGGGTTTCTATCCACATGAATTACCGTTCCATCTTGAATATTTGTTTCATTACCTATTTTTATTGATCCAACGTCCCCTCTGACCACACAATTAAACCAGATGCTCGCATTTCTTCCTATTTCAACCTTGCCTATGATATGCGAACCACCTGCGATGAAAGCACTTTCGTCTATTTTTGGTTCATAATCTTTGTATTTTAAAATGTGATACATATTAAGCCCAAAGTCTTATGCATATGTTAATCAAAATAAGGTAGGAAGTAAATACATACTTAGATTTCAAGCTACTTGGGTGACAGATGTTCTTGACTTACGTGCTTTGTACTGCTAAGATTTTTATTTTCAGCCCTATCTATAATGTCAGTAGCGGTATTAAGTATATTTCAAATAATATTGGTTGTTGTGTTAGTAATTTTAGTGCTCTTGCAGCCGCCTGGGAGTAGTTCGTTAAGTGGTTTTAGTAATGTACAACAGGGAGTCAATTCGATGATTCCAGTGAAATCTTCTGAAAACCCGCTCAGTAGAATAACGGCTATTGTTGCTGGATTGTTTATTATAAACACATTGCTATTGTCAGGATTATATTCAAAAGACGTACATAAAAAATCGATTGCAGAGAAAATTATATTAGAAAAAAAGCAAGAAAGTGAACCTACTTCTGTTCCATTTGAAAATTAATGAAGGAAGCTAAATTTATCTTTGTCACAGGTGGAGTTGTATCGTCGCTTGGTAAAGGCTTAGTTGCTTCAAGCGTTGGTGCGCTTCTTCAAGCTTATGGTTTTAAGATCCGTATCAGAAAACTTGACCCGTATCTCAACATTGATCCTGGGACAATGAACCCAACTCAGCACGGAGAGGTATTTGTTACCGAGGATGGTGCTGAAACTGATTTGGATCTTGGGCATTATGAGCGTTTTACTGGAATTAAAGCAACAAAAGATGACAATATAACAACTGGTAAGATATATCATGAGTTGTTGAAGAAAGAGAGGTGTGGTGATTATCTGGGCAAAACTGTGCAAATCATTCCTCATGTGACAGATTTAATCAAATCGTTCATTTTTAATGGTACGGAAGGTTTGGATTTTGTAATATGTGAAATAGGCGGAACTGTAGGTGATATTGAAAGCCAACCATTTTTGGAGGCTATACGCCAAGTTAACTACACATTAGGAAAACAAAGAGTTATCCTTATTCACTTAACTTTAATACCATATCTTACCGCAGCGCAAGAATTAAAGACAAAACCAACTCAGCATTCAGTTCGAGAGTTAAATTCCGCGGGGTTACAACCAAATATTATATTATGCCGCAGTGAGAAAGAAATTTTCGATAATCAGAGAGAGAAAATAGCTAAGCTTTGTAATGTTTCTTTGTCCAATGTGATACCTGCTCCTGATGTGAGTCATATATATGAGTTGCCGGTGTTGTATAGCCAATGTGGGCTTGACACGCAAATTTTGGAGCACTTTCATTTAAGTGAGTCAAAACCAAGCTTGATTGAATGGGATCAAATAGTGCATTCCATAAGGCACCCAACACAGGAAGTTACTGTGTCTATAGTGGGAAAATACACCGAATTCCCTGATGCGTATAAATCACTGGTTGAAGCATTAAATCATGGTGCGATTAGTAATAAAGTCAAAGTAAGGATAAATTGGGTTAACTCAAGAGAGAAGAAAGAAAAACCTATAAATGAAAAGCTTATAGGGGAGAAGTTACAGAATTCTCATGCAATTCTTGTCCCAGGGGGGTTTGGTGATGACGGAGTAGAGGGTAAAATATTAGCAATAAATTATGCCCGTACAAATAATATCCCATTTTTCGGAATTTGCCTTGGTATGCAGCTTGCAATTATTGAGTTTACTCGTAATGTTGTTAAGCTTGAAGATGCACACTCTGAAGAATTTCATAACTGTAAACATCCAATCGTTAAATTAGCTGGCGATCAAGATGACGATCTTGGTGGAACCATGAGACTTGGAGCATACAAATGTAATATAAATGCAAGCTCTAAAATGATGGATGCATATAGTAACACCACTATTTCAGAAAGACACAGGCATAGATACATAATCAATTCAGATTATAAAGATGATTTGGAAAAAAATGGGCTGCTATGCAGTGGCATATCAGAAGATGGAACATGTGTAGAGGCAGTGGAGTTAGAGAGTCATCCGTGGTTTATTGGTGTGCAGTTTCATCCAGAATTTCAATCAAAGCCGTTTTCTCCTCATCCTCTTTTTGTATCATTTATTAAGGCAGCAGTTAATAAAATTTAAAAAAGAAGATTAGCAAAGGAAAGTGTTCAAGTATCAATGTATGGAGCTTGCCATAGAGCAAGCTAAACTTGCTCAGAAAAATGATGAGGTTCCCATAGGTGCTGTAATAGTTAGTGGAAGTAATGTTGTTTCTTCTGCACACAATATATCCAATGATCCAACTGCACATGCAGAGATGTTAGCGATCAAGCAGGCATGTGAGTTGCTCTCAACTTCAACACTTTATGATTCTGACATATACGTAACATTAGAACCATGTCCGATGTGTGCTCAAGCCATTTCCTTTGCCAGGATTAAACGATTGTACTTTGGAGCTTATAATCCAAAAGGTGGAGGAATTGAAAATGGTGCTAAGATATTTCAATTTTGCAGCCATATACCTGAAGTTTATGGTGGGATATTAGAAACAGAATGCTCTTTTTTGTTAAAGGATTTTTTTGAGAAACTAAGGAACATTTGATAAATCGTCATGCTACTTGTTTTCCGATACAAAATCGTCATCCCGCAGCGGGATCTATGCTAGGAGATACCGTGACGGTATGGCGGTTAAGTAATTCGTCATTCCAGCGCGTGACGCACAACTATACAAACATTGTCCACCAGCAGGGTGTCATCCGAGTAGCTGACACTGCCCTCCTTTGTCATCCCAGTGCCCAGACACTGGGATCCAGAAGACTTAATTTTAACCAAGTGGCTGCATAATAAAGGCTGGATTCCAGTGTCAAGCACTGGAATGACATTACAGGGACACTGGGATGACATCATCCTTTTCTCTGGATTCCAGACTGGAATGACAGCAGTCCTATGTCATACCGCCGCGGTATCTCTAGATCCCGCTGCGGTATGACGGTTGTCAGGGTGTCAGCTACTCGGATGAAACCCTTTCCCGGTGGAGATCACTATCAAATCACATAAGAGAAAACTAAGACCAATCACATTTTTTATCTTGCGGTTTTATTTGCAATATTGCTACCACACTGATCAACAAGCAGAAGACTATATAAAGCCCAGCAGCAAGGTTTGTTTGAGGAAATGTTACAGTCAACCAAATACAAACCATAGGAGTAAATCCTCCATGTAACGCATAAGAGATGTTGCGTGATAAGCTCACACCACTAAATCTAACATTGGTGGGAAAGAGTTCAGATGCAACTATTCCTATGGGAACTATACCTCTTTCTATTATAGAAAGAGCCATTACACTAAGCATAATTATAAGGTAATTTTTGTAGTAATATGCAATAGATAAAGTAGGACAACACAGTACCATTGTAATTACTATAAATAAGATTGCAGTGCGCTCTTTTCCAACTTTATCAGCCAACATTCCGAACGCTATTGAAGATATCGGCATTAATATACTGGTTATAATGAGCACAATTTCGTTGATATATGTTGTTACATACACATCCACTGATGCTATTTCCTTTGCGAGTGTTCGAAGAAATATGGTAAATCCAACAGCAACATTAACAGGTACAGATATTAAAATAGCAAGTATAAGAGCTCTCTTATGGCGCTTTATAAGCTCTATTATTGGCAAATCAGGTAAATTTCTTTGTTTTCGATTTTTTTCATATGCTGGAGTTTCTCCCAATGTGTATATGCTATACGCGCTAATTAATCCTAAAATAGCTGAGAAAATAAATGGCAATCTCCAACCCCAGGTACAAAAATCAGTAGTTTTTTTGCAGATAATTACTATCACCGCAGAAAGCAAGATACCAATGGAGCGGCCAAAACCCATTATTCCAAAATACATCCCTAAGTTTTCTTTTCTACTGGATAAATGCTCTATAAGATAAACAGAACTTCCTTGTTCACCACCAAGTGCAATTCCTTGTGTTATATGGATTGCAAGAAGCAATATAGTAGCTACTTGATTGTGACTTGGAATAAATGCAATAAGACTTGATGGTATCGATATTAGCAAGATAGTAATTGTTAATGCCGTCCTTCTTCCATACCTGTCACCAACGTGACCAAATATGAATGCACCAAGTGGCCTTACAATTGCGCCTAGCCCTACAATTCCAAATAATTGCAGTATGTTACTGTAGACATCTTTTGCAAAACAAAACTCTCTGCTGATTATGTTAATCAAATCAATAAAGAGCATGTAGTCATACCATATTGCGATTCTGCAGAGTATGGTTGATATCAACACCCTTGTTTGCACTAAATTCAATTCGTAAATGTTTGCTTATTCTATTCTGGCTGCTTTTTGGGATTTTACAACCTAAACATATATAGCTAAACTGACTTACGACAATTTGAAAAACCGTCATTCCGCTACTAGTTAGCACCGCGGCGGTATGACGTAAGGAAACCTTTCTTGGGTTAGCTATAGAGTTGACTTTTTTTATTATGGTATGTGATAATTGCAGAAACTTCCGCGGTGATTGGTAAAAAAGTATTGGAAGTGAATGCCTAGAAGGTTTTAACAGGTTTTTGGCTTAAATTCTCCACATCTACTACTTCAAAAGGCTCAGTAACTTCAGGTTGCTCATAAACAGTGTTAGCAAACTCTTTTCTCACTAGAACATCCTTTACCAGCCAATTTGTTTCTGTTGGAGTGCCTGATAACTTAGCTGCTGATTTTGCTTTCATTGATGTCATAGAAAGGGATATAGTATTGTTTGAATTGAGGTAAAATTTTACATGGTCTTTGCAATCTCTGAGGTACACATCCATCGGAAAATCTGGTATTTCGGATTGTATGAACTTTCTAGGATTTATATAACCTAACTTTTCAGTAAGTATGGATACCTCTTTTGGAACTTGAAGTGGGATTATAATATCATTACTAATTCCATTTTCTTTTTCAGAAAAAAGTTCAGTATACATCCCTTTTTTACTATGTTTCTCAAAGTACTTAGGAAAATACATATTAAGGTATTTAGAATGTAATTCTATGCGATTTTTTCCGTTATCTTCCAGAATGAATGTATATTTATCACCATTTTGCTTAAGTTCACATAACTTAAATTTACTGAGGTCATGTGGTCTTTCGATTTCAAAGGCAAGTGTAAGAGTATGATCAAATTCGGTTTTTTCCTGCAAGCTATCTTGTAAGCTATAGTACTTGCACTCTTTTCTCTCGCTATCATTCAAGTTCTCAACAGCATCAAAGTATTCCTCTTCATCTAGCTCTGTTAAAGCGTCATACCATACTTCCTGTTCATCTTCTAAATTAATTTCATTTTTATTTCTCTCTACTGTTTCTTCTATATGATCGTTCTCTAACGATGTACTTGAAAAGAAGCTTTTTATTTTAGATATTAAGCTAATCCATGTAAGCCTAATCTGATTAAGTAGCTTTCTAAAACCTTTCATTGTTTTTCCCCAATATTAAAAATTGTAATACAATAAGTTTAATGTGTCAACAAAATACATTAAAATTGCCGTATTTCTTAAGTTATAGCTCCCACATCATACCGCCACGGTATGATGTGATTTATTTCGCTTTTCCTCCAGCAACATTTTTTGCTTGTGTTTCATCCACTTGAGTACTAGGTAATGCTGCATATGTAATACCACCAGCTACGAGTACAGATGCTACTGCTATACCAATCATTACTAACATCTCTAACCTCACTGTACGTTCAAGTGCAGTAAATGCTATCAGTCCAGCAGCAAGACCCATACCAACAGTGGCGGTGTACTTCGCTCCATTGCTTTGTTTTGGTTGCTCAGTTGTTTTGTTTTTAGCTTCTAGTTCTGCTTTATCCTTCTCAACTTCTTTCTTTGCATTTTCTAATTCTTTTGTTTTAGTTTTCAATTTTGCCAAATCTGTCCGTAACTTTGTAGCTTTAGTGTTTTTAGCTGCCAAGTCTTTATTTAATTTTTCTACTTCGGAATTTTTATCTTTTAAGTCTGCCTTTAGCCGATTAAACTGATCTACTTTTTGTTTTATTTCATTTTCTAAGTTTTGTTTTTCCTGCTCAACTGCATTGAATTCAGTTTGTAATTTTGTTTTTTCGTCCTCAGCTTTCTTATTTGAAGCTTCTAATTCTTCTACTTTAACTAAAATGAATCATCAACTTGCTGCTTCTGTTCTTCAATTTGAGCATTTAGTGTTTTTATTTTAATTTCTGAGTTTCGTCTTTTCTTCTTTGGTGTATTCAATTTAGCTTGTAACTTTCCATTTTTCTTCTCAGCTTCTTTCTTGGACACCTTAGGCAGATCAGTAAATTCTTCTACGAAATACTCACATATGGTTCCTATACTAGATTGCTCATTAATACCAAGCTGTTCTTTCATTTCTTCAAAAGAAGTAAAAGATATTCCTTCGGCTACAACTGACTCTATAATGTATCTACCTTCTTCTTTATAAGAACCAGAAACAAATAGTTCTTTGGTGTCGTTGTTACTACTCTTAATATTGAAGCCCACACAAAAAATTCTGTAGGCTTTTAAAATAATCTTTTTATTTCCCTTTACAAAAAGTTCTATTTCATCTTTGACAACCTTTGCTTCTGCTAACATAACAAACCTCAATATAAGTAATATTTAGATAGTATGATGCCTTTAAAACTTACTGTCGAATAATATTTTCCATAGTGTGTTATTTTTGTAAAATTTTGGCGTAGCCGTATTTGCTTAATTGTGCTATAGCTAAAGTAATTTAGGTTTACCGACAATCGTCATCCCGCTGCTTGTTAGCGGCTAAGAGATACCGCGGCGGTATGACGTTGCTAGCTTGAAGTTTAAAATTGAGAAATATTTATGTTGAAAGAAAAATACGGCTTTAAAGAAATTGAAGACAAATACAACATATTATGGGAAGGCAGTAAAGTTTATAAATGGAATGGTGAAAAGGATAACACTTTCACTATAGACACACCTCCACCAACAATATCGGGTAAATTGCATATCGGCCATATATTCAGCTATTGCCATACAGACTTTATTGCAAGGTTTCAGCGCATGCTGGGAAAAGATGTTTTCTATCCGATTGGGTTTGATGATAACGGGCTTCCCACTGAAAGATTGGTTGAACAAACCTATAAAACACGTGCAAAAGAAGTTGGCAGAGAAAAATTTATAGAGATGTGCCATGAAGTTATTGAGAAATCAAAGCAAGAATTCAAGGAACTATTTAAATCAGTCGGCATTAGTTATGACTGGAGTTTGGAATATCACACGATCAGCAAGGAAACTGTGACGCTTTCACAAATGTCATTCATCGATCTATATAATAAGGGATATGCATATAGAAAAATGCAGCCCATCCTTTGGGATCCTGTTGATAAAACTGCAATTGCGCAAGCAGAAATAGAAGATAAAGTTTTTGAGTCATCCTTAAACACGATAGTTTTCTCTACTGAAGAAAATGAGCAGATCAATATTGCAACTACGCGACCTGAGTTACTTCCCGCATGCGTTGCAGTTTTTTGTCATCCAGAGGATGCGCGCTACACCCATCTGATTGGCAAAACAGCCGTGGTGCCGATCACAGAGATAAAAGTTCCAATAATAGCTGATGATAAGGTTAAAATAGATAAAGGCACTGGGCTTGTTATGTGCTGTACATTCGGTGATGAGCTCGACATATATTGGCAGCAAAAGCATAATCTACCGATGAAAATTATCATCGATCAGAATGGGAGAATAAGCCTTTATGATGTCATTCCAGTGCTTGACACTGGAATCCAGGAAAAAGAGCCAATGCCAGCGATGACAGAGGAAGATATCATGTCAGCGTATGGTCAGAAAAAAGAAGAATGGATCCCAGTGTCAGCTACTCGGATGACAGACGATATACTAAATGAAATAAATGGACTAAGGGTTACAGCAGCAAGAAAGAGGATGATCGAAATCCTAGCTGAGAAGGAGTTACTAATAGAAAGCACTAACATTTCTCATTCTGTCAAGTGTGCAGAAAGATCTGGTGCACCACTTGAAATATTGCCTACTTATCAATGGTTTATCAAGACATTAGAGCAAAAAGCTCAAATATTAGATAAAGTAAAAGAATGCAATTGGCATCCAAGCAATATGCGTAAACGCATGGAAATGTGGATAGAAGGGCTAAATTGGGACTGGTGCATCTCAAGACAGCGCTATTTTGGTGTGCCATTTCCAGCATGGTATTCCAAACGTAAGGGAGAAGAAGGTAAAATTATTCTAGCTGAGATAAAGGCTCTACCTATTGATCCACTCAAAGATTTGCCAAAAGGGTATAGCAAAGAAGAGGTTATCCCAGATCAAGATGTAATGGATACCTGGGCTACAAGTTCAATTACTCCTCAACTAAGTGCACTGGCAGTAAACAATGAGTTTAGCTTACCAAATCATCGCTATAATACAATATTTCCTGCAGATCTGCGCAGCCAGAGCCATGAGATAATAAGAACTTGGGCTTTTTATACGGTTTTGAAAGCACATTATCATGCAGATTCTTTACCTTGGAAAAACATTATGATCAGCGGTTGGTGTTTAGCCGATGATAAGAAAAAGATGAGTAAATCAAAAGGTAACATCATCACTCCTCATGTAATACTTGAAACTTATGGAGCTGATGTAGTACGCTATTGGGCAGCGAACTCAAGGCTGGGAGTTGATACAGTCTACTCTGAAAATATATTCAAAATTGGCAAGCGCCTAGTTACAAAACTTTGGAACGCTAGCAAGTTTGTTTCCATGTTCATGGAAAAGCATCAAGTAATGAGCATAAATTCTGCTCACGAGACAATGGATAAGTGGATATTGTCTAAGTTATACAAAGTTATAGAAAGAGCAACAAATAACCTATTACAGTTTGAATACTGTGAAGCTTGGGAGGCAGTAGAGGAGTTTTTCTGGAAGGATTTTTGTGATAATTATTTGGAACTAGTAAAGAAACGTGCGTACGGAAATGATTCAAGTGCGAAACAAAGTTTAGCATATGTGCTAAATACCATTTTGCGGTTATTTGCACCTTTTTTGCCTTACATTACAGAAGAGATATACCACCAGTTGTATAGTTATAATTCTGTACACAATCAAAGTAATTGGCCGAGCAAAGAAGAGCTTATCTACGATAAATATTCAGAGGAAATGGGAGACAATTGCGTGCAAATATTAAACATTATCAGAAAGATAAAAGCAGATAACAATGTATCAGTTAAGCATTTGATAAAGAAATTAGTGATAAAAGCAGATCTACGGGAGGACAAATTGAATCAATCCGCGCAGAATGACCTACAAGCAGTTTGCAATGTGGAAATGATAGAGTGGATGCAGTCTGAGCTTGAAACTGAAGACGGGAAATACATAGTGAATATAGACTTATACTGATTTTATAGCTTTACTTCCTTTGATATCCATGCTATTATAATCGTTATTAGTTGTGAGGGTAAGGGATTTGTATAGTAAAACCAATGCACCATATCTTATAGCTAGTACTTTTGCCGCTCTTACATTGCTTGCGTCTGGGACACTTGCTGTTGCTCCTTATGTTGCATTCTTATCTCCAATTGTAGTCTTTAATGTAGCTCTTCCTGTTGACTTGAGTTTATCTATACTATCTACTTTGATACTCGCACTTTCATGCAAGATGATTAAGAAAATAGAGGTTGAGAGAAATAAATTTGCTGAAAAAGAGCAAGGGTTAGAAAGCGTAAAACAACAGTTAGATAATACTAAAAAAGGGTTAAGTGGTAGAGATAGTAAAATTAGGGAATTAGAGAATAAGATAAGAGGGTTATGCTATGAAAGAATTACAATTGTAGACGCTACATCTAAGCACACGGAAGGATTAAATAATCAATTAAATAAATTAACTCGAGAAAAGCAGGGTTTAGAAAAAGAAGTTGTAGAATTAAAAGCGAAAGTAAAAGGTCAGTTAAAGCATAGGGAGGAAATTCTTTTCCGTGAACACCAAGAGTTACGCGATGAAAATACAAGACTAAAGGACGAGAAAAAGGTAATTTACAGGGCGAATTGTGTAAGACTAAGGACAAACTAAGCAACTTAGCATATGAATACGATGACTTGTATGGGGTTTGTTCTCTGGACTCTCAACACACTGCGTTAGAAGAAAAAGCAGGACAATTGGAACTGGTGTTACAAGAGAAAATAAAAAGAATAAGGCAATTAAATGTACAGTTAAGAAAAGAAAAAGGCGAAACTTCTTGTTTACAAACTGAATTAAGGGATGTAGTAGAAAGAGAAAGACGATTGAAAGAAAAGTTAAGTGAAAAAGCGCAAGAAATGATCCAGCTAGCTGTAGATTTAGAACAAAAAGAAAAACTATGCAAGGAATTAGAAGAGAAAGAAACTAAAGATCTTAATAAGATCGGAGAGTTAAATAAATTTTTGGATCAAGAAAGAAAAGAAAATGAAAAATTGTGCGATAATAACAGTAAGTTGAAAAGTAGCGAAAAAGATTTTGATGACGAATGCAGTAAATTAAGAAGACGTAATTCTGATTTGGAAAGAAAAGTTAAACGTCTGCAAGCAGTAATTGGGCAGGAAGACAAGCCTAGTCATTCCATTTCTTCAGATATAAGCAGTGAACATTTATCAGAATTTGAAGGAACAGGTGAAAATACGTCTGCTAATGAACAATTCTCGAAACCAAAACCACCTTATATATCCATTCCAATAAGACCGCCATATACAGAGCTGAATGACGCTTCATGTGATTCTGGATATTCCAGTGGATGCTTTACCTCGACCAATAGCTAATGCACATTTTGAGTACAGTTATACACTCGATACATAAGACCTTAGCCATTTTTAGCTAGCAGACTGAAAATGGGAAGTTTGTTGTAGGTGCAGCACTATAATCCCTCCACAGATAAGAGAATTTTAATAAATATATACAAGACTGCTGAACGTGGGGGGGAGGGGAGTAATGAGCAATTTGTTTAACAAAGCTAACACGTTTTATTTTGTAGCTAGTTCCTTAGCTACTCTTACGTTACTTACATCTTTAGCGCTTACTATAACTTCTAATGTGCCTCTTTCTCTAATTCTTGCTTTAGCTGCATTATCTGTTTTGGTGCTTGCACTTTCATATAAAATAATTAGTAACAATAAAAAAATGGAGGTTGAGAGAAATAAATTCGTTCAGAAAGAGCAAGAGTTGGAAAATAAAATAACTCTGGAAAAAGAAGCTGCAAACAAAGAAGTGGAAAAATTAAAACATGAACTAACTCAAGAAAAGCAAAATTTAGACAAGAGAGCAAAAAAATTGGATCAGAAAGTAAATGAGTCAGAAGTTGAGAGAGAATCTCTTCTTAAAGAAAAAGAATCTTTAGAGAAAAGATTAAAAGCCAAAGCGAATCACATATTTGAAATAACAGACGAATTGAAAAAGATAACGAAGGAAAAAGATGAGCTTGGTAAGCGAGAAGAAGAATTACTTTATGAAATCACGCGTTTGTGTGAACATTTACAAGAAAAAGAAGGTAATCTAGCTGAAAAAGAAAAACGCATAACGGAATTGAGAAGGAAAATAGATAATAATAAACATGCAGAATTAAAAAATGAAGAATTGCATAAGGAAATAGAAAAATTATCTAAAAAAAAAGAGAAGTTAAATGAGAAAATAAACGAACTATATAAAGAAAAACATATATTATCTAATAAAAAAGAAGAATTATATAAAAGACAAAAAGAACTTTATGTAGAATTAGATGAGTTACAATGTAGATTTAAAGAAATTAATCAGAAAAATAAAAACTTATCTCAAGAATTAATGAAGAGATTTAAAGAGTTAGATAAAACAAATGGTTTAATTGAGAATCAATCTTCTGAGTTAGATGAGATAACAAAGGATTACAATAATAAGATAAAAGGGTTAAAAAATCTACTTTTAGAAAAATCCTTCTAAGAAACTTCCTTAACTAGCTCCTCTTGTTGCACTAAAGTATAGCCAAATTCTCGTGCCTTTTTGATCAAATTTTTTACAGCTCTCTCCTTATATCGTGTTTCATAGTATTCCATTCCTTTTTCTACATATTCTTGTCCGTATTTGAGCATACTATAAAATATGCATGCTATTTTTCTTGCAGTAGCTGTTATTGCTTTTGGTGCTCCTAATCGTTTTTTTAATCTCCTGTAGTATGCACCCAATGAACTTTTACTATTTCCTACAGAATTAGCAGCCATTCGAAATGCATTCGCAGCACGATTAATGACTTTACGCGTTCTTGTGCTAAACACTTTTTCTCCTGTAATTTTATTGGCAGGGCTGAGTCCTAACCACGATGAAAAGTGTTTTTCTGTTGACCATTTATTATGGTTTATACCAGTTTCTGAAATTATAGTCTGTATACTTAGTATATCAAGCCCTGGAACTTTAGTAAAATCCATACCAGTTATTCGGTGCAGTTCCTCGTGCAAAGCAAAGTCAGGCTTACTTTTTCTGTGCTTATTCTTTTCCTTACTCAACTGTTTACTTTCGTTAGATTTTGTTTCAAACGTTTTGTAATAGACCTCAATATTTCTATCACATTCTGCTATTTTTTCTTGATAAATATTATATAGTTCAAATTCTTGCTTTAGCGTGAATACATGTTCCTCTCTATAATCGCCAGCTAACGCTTTTGCTATAGTAGACTGATCATTTTTTATTCGTGCATCCCTGAATTGAGCCAATTTCCCAGAATCTCTTTCGCCTTTAATTATAGCCTTGATAATTTTCATACCAGTTACTCCTGTTATATCTCTTATAACTCTATGCAGTTGTATATTCATTTGAATTAATGCCTTCTGCATACGCAGAACATGTGTAGATGCACTTTCAGTGAGGTTCTTACGTTGTCGCACGTAACTACGCAATACACATATCTGGCTATCTGGCCTAAATGACCCTTGGAGTAATCCATAACTATGTAGTTGTTGTAACCACTGACAGTCCTGAACATCTGACTTTCTCCCAGGTACATTTTTTACATGTCGCGCATTTACCAACTTAACTTCAAAACCGTAAGATTCCAGTATTTGAAACAAAGGAATCCAATATACACCAGTTGATTCCATCGCTACGGTTGTAACTTTACACTTTTTTAACCACCTTGCTAAATTATGAAGGTCTTCAGTGAAGCAGCCAAATTTTTGAACACGTTGCTCATCTCTTCTCTCGGGTATACATACATAATGTACAGCCGAACCAACATCTATCCCTGCTGCATCAGGATTCATTACCTCTAATTTACTTTTTGTCATTGTAATTGACCTCCTATAACTTATAATGAAGAAGTATTTAAGCTTGGGACGGTTAGATTATACAATCTTCTAATCGAGGTAGTCGTAATAGACTCCATCAGTGGTTTAACCGTTCCTCCAAAACCATGCTCCCAAACGGGCACTCTAGCACCATTGAGCGTCCGGTTATAACTGCAAAAATACTTCTTAATAAATTATATTTAAAAATTGTTATAGCACTGGATAAAATAGTTTCTTTCAGGTTTAACAAGATTTTTCCTTGTT
>NZ_JAPQLL010000069.1:0-14207 GCF_028981865.1 Wolbachia endosymbiont of Drosophila nikananu
CTAGATTCCAGCGTCACGCGCTGGAATGACACCTGTAGCCCTACGTCATACCGCGATTCATTCGCGGTATCTCATCCGCTTAACAAGCAGCGGGATGACGGTTGTCGTTTAGCTATAAGTATTAAGAAATTTACTAAACGGAAAAAAAGGCAAAAGAAGCCCCATGGTTAACTAGTTATTTATATGTACTTCAAAATATTGGCGTTTTTTTATTCTAAACGCTTAATAACCGCGATTCAGCCGCTTTTAAATGCAACTAATCTAAATTATAAACGTTAAGAAATTTACTAAACAGAAAAAAAGGCAAAAGAAACCCTAGGGTAGCTAGTTATTCACTATCCATTTTTTAAGTTGGCGTTTTTTTATGTTTTAAACGCTTTATAAGCGCGTTTCAGCTTATGTAGGTAGAAATTTTATAAAGACATAAGGTGCACATAGTGCAAAAAATTAAACATGAGACGCCAGATACGTGAGTTTTTTTGTCATTTAATCTGTACAGAGAAGATAAATAAATAGCTTCACTTTCATGATAAGGGAGCTGGCGAGGCTTGTCAAGTAAGTTTTTTCGTTTCTGCGGGCTACTTGGGTGACACCAACAGTTGTATTTTATATTATCTTTTTGCTCTACTAGCACTCAAGTTTCCTATTTAAAATTTTTAATATTAAATCCAATTCATTTGGATTATTATACCGTATCATAACTTTACCCTTAGAATTACTGTCATTAATTTTGACCTTTAAACCAAGTTGAGAAGATATAGCACCTTCTAGTACTGCCATATCTTGATTTTTAGTATACTTATGCTCTTTTTGATCATTATTTTGTTGTAAGTCTTTTATCAATTTTTCAGTTTGTCTAACACTTAAGGCCTGAAAAACTATTCTTTCTGCAATACTTTCCGCATTTTCAACATTAATCAACGCTCTTGCATGGCCCATAGATAGCTTTTTTTCGTTGATCATTGTTTTCACCCTACAGGAAAGTGACAACATCCGAATCATATTGGTTATGTGACTGCGGCTTTTGCCTATAGTTGAAGCTAATTCTTCATGTGTATAGGAAAACTCATCTATCAGTCTCTTATATGCTTCACCCTCTTCTATTGGATTAATATCTTGCCTTTGTATGTTTTCAATAATGGATACTTCCAAGCATTCCTTGTCGCTCAGATCTTTTATGATAACGGGTGCACTATCAAGATTTGCAATCTTGCTTGCTCGCCAACGACGTTCCCCAGCTATTATTTCGTAACCATCATCATTTGAATCTTTGCGTACCACGATAGGCTGTATAATGCCACTTTTCTTTATCGAATTTGCAAGTTCTCTTAATGACTCCTCGTCAAAATGTTTCCTCGGTTGAAATTTGCTTGGGTGCAGTAATGAAATAGGTAAATACTCTTGTCGATCTTCTTTATTATCATAATTATCGCCTATGAGACCAGCAAGACCTCTGCCGAGGCGCCTATCATCCTTCATACCACGCCCTCACTCACTAGCTTCTTCTCCTTACAACTGCTCGCGTGCTTTTTCAAAATTTCCCTTGCCAAAATTATATATGCTTGTGCACCAGGGCACTTAAGATCATACACAATAGCGGGTTTTCCATGAGAAGGAGCTTCTGATAACCGTACGTTACGTGGAATAACAGTCTCATACAATGGGATGATAGTTTTGTATACTTTATCATTTAAATACTGGCAAATATCGTTTTTAATCTGTTCACTGAGTTTGTTGCGCCTGTCATACATTGTTAACACGATCCCTTCTATTGCCAAAAAAGGGTTTAGGTTATTCCTTTTTATCAGTTCTACAGTTTTAACTAAATGACTTAATCCTTCCAGAGCAAAAAATTCACACTGAAGAGGAACAATAATAGAATTAGCAGCAGTCAAAGCATTTATGGTTAGAAGCCCAAGAGATGGAGGGCAATCGATGATTATATATTCATAATTATCGCGTATCTTCTCTAATGCGCTTTTTAGCACAAATTTTCCTCGCTCAAGTTGTGATAATTCAATTTCTGCAGCTGATAAATCAACTACTGACGAAATTAGTGATAAATTTGGAATTTCCTTTATATTGAAAATTGCCGATTCTATCAATTTATTTTCGCTGCTCAGTAGTATTTTGTATATATTTTTTTCTTCCCTACTACGATAAGAAATCCCGAGTCCGGTACTAGCATTTCCTTGAGGATCAAGATCTACCAATAAAGTGCTTTTTCCCACAGCAGCAAAGGCTGTCGATAAATTTATACTAGTTGTGGTTTTGCCAACTCCACCCTTTTGATTTACTATTGCAATAATCTTGCTCACGCCTTTTATCTTATGTATAAAATAATTCTATTGTATATATGCAAGAAACTTTTGCATTAGAAAACTTTTTTGTTGCTAATCACACTAAAATTGGACTGTCTTTTTTGCTTTGTGTAACACACTTTGAACCTTATTTCCTAATTCATTCAGAGTGAATGGTTTTGGCAAAAAGTGAAAATCTTCTATATTAATGTCATCACTCTTTAAAAAAGCCTCTTCTGCATACCCAGAAATAAAAATAATGTTGATATTTGGCCTATGGATCAATGCTTCTTTAACTATTTCTAGGCCACTCACCTCTGGCATGATTACATCAGTGATTATAAGATCTATATGTTGATTTTTTTTACTGATTATTTCTAGCGCCTCGCTGCCTATGCTCGCTTCTATTACATCAAATCCTTTTCTTTTGAGTGCTTTAGCAATGAATTCCTTTACTGAATCTTCATCTTCAATCAATAAAATTATACCATTACCTTTAATTTCACTTACTACCGGTCTTTCTATTTCTTCACTATCTTCCTCTCTCAGATTTTCATCTGATATGTAAACCATGGGCAAAAATATGCTAAATTTAGTTCCATGATTTACTTTGCTAGCAACATAGATGTATCCTTCAGTTTGTTTAATAATGCCATATACAGTAGAGAGGCCAAGACCTGTACCAGAGGTAATATCTTTGGTAGAAAAAAATGGGTCAAATGCCTTTTCAATTGTATCACTTGTCATTCCACATCCAGTATCAATTACTTCAATCACAACATAATTTCCATGTTCGATCGTTTCCTTGTCTGGAGAAAACATGTCCTGAGATGTAGAATTTAATGAGTCAATCTTTTGATTAAAGGTTCGTATAATTAATTCTCCGCCCTTTTCCATAGCAGCACTAGCATTGACTGCTAAGTTAAGTATAACTTGCTCTAATTGCCCTTGATCAGCCCTAACAGCACCCAAGTCTCTACCATAATAAATATTAAACTTTATACTTTCACCTATTAATCTTTTTATCATTTCATAAAGATTAGCTATAGTACTATTTACATCAATAATTTTCGGCTGCAAGGTCTGTTTTCTTGAAAAAGCAAGCAATTGTCTTACTAAATTTGATCCACGCTTTGCATTTTGCTGTATCTGTATTATATCTCCAAAAGATGGATCACCAGCTGAATGTTGGAGTAAAAGCAAATCGCAAAATCCTATTATCCCAGTCAATATATTGTTGAAATCATGCGCAATACCACCTGCTAACTGCCCTATAGCTTGCATCTTTTGATAATGCTCAAGCTTTATCTCTAGGTTTTTGTGTTCAGTATTGTCAATAAAATAACAAAGTATGAAGATCATTTTATTATGAAGAAACTTATTGAAATATATTTTTATGTTATTATCGCCGTTGAGCTGTACATCAAAGGACGCATTATTTATTCTATTACTCAAAAAATATTCACGTATTTTCACATGATAACTATCTAATATCAATGTAAAGATTGAATTATTATCTGACCCTGCAAGCTTTATTAGTGCCGTATTTTTCTTTACAAAGTTGCCGTTTATGTCACATTGTGCAATAGCAATTGATGAATTTGCGAAACAAGGGTGTAATTGATAATCAACAATATTTGATTCGGTTGGTGTTATAAAGCCATATATATAGCTATGGTTGTATTTATCACAAAATATAGCAGTGCTCATATAAGCCTTGAATGGAATACCACTTATAGTAAAAAACAAAATTTCATTATCGGTTGTTGTATTGTTATATTTAGATTGAGATATAAAATCACTGATTGAGCTACCTTTTTCCAGTTTTTTCAGTTCAAATATGTCTAAAAATCTTTTATTTACAGATAAAATCACCCCTTTGGCATTTGCAGTGTAAGTTCCTATATTGTGTTTTTCTATTAACTCTTCATATACCTGCTCCTTGTTTATCTGTGTTGCTTTTAACACAAAATACCCATCTGGCCTTGCTATCGGCACTAATGATAAATTTAAAATCTTATTACTATTTATAGCAATTTGAGGATTATCTGGTATCGGCTCAAAGAGCAAAAGAAAGTTAGATACTCTATTCTTCTTGTTTAAGGAAATGCATACCTGTACAGAAGAGTTATTTTTTAGTGCATGATAGAGTACTTTTTTGTCTTCTTCTGAAACATCTCCTATTTCAAAAATCTTGCCTAACGTAATGTCATCATCTATATGATCTTTAAACCTTTCGTAGAACCTTGCATCAGCATAAATAATACCCTTATCTCTATGTAAAATAAGGCAAAATTCTGTATTATGATTTAGTGCATTTGCAAATATTGCATTTTGAAATTCTATAGTATTAAGTAGGTGTCTGTAGCGTTTTACATTATATATCATAAAGAGAGTTGTTAGAATGCTAACTAATAAATTAATCTCTATATTAATATGCTGACTATATATATCAAAAAAGTAGAGTATCGATATTGCTACTGGAGGTAAGAGCATAATAACTGCCATCACAACAATTGAAATTCCATAATTTCTTAGTATGAAGTCAACCCTGTTCTCTTTTTTGTTATCTATGTATCTTTTACTCATTATTGTTACTTGGCATCGTTGCACGTACGAAAATGTTTTATTATATTGATTTAATTATTATAGATTTATTAACGTCTTTGATAGATAATTATCATCCAAATCTAGTTAAGTTCCTTAAATATCAGATATAACAATGTTAATAAGCTAGCGAGGGGATATTATGGAAAAACAAAGAACACAAGCATTTGAGTGGTTCTGTGCACTAAGAGATAAGATCATAGAATCTTTCTTATTAATTGAAAAACAATCATCCGCAGAGCCAAAGATCGAAAAAAGAAAGTGGGATCGCCCAGGTGGTGGAGGTGGTGAATCTACAATTATTTTTGGCAATGTTTTTGAAAAAGTTGGAGTAAACGTTTCAAAAGTACACGGAAAATTTGCAGATTCAGCCATTAATGAAATTCCTGGTGCAAGTGAAAGTAACGGAGAGTTTTGGGCAAGCGGTATATCTTTGGTGTCTCATATGCAATCGCCCCTTATCCCTGCAGCACATATGAACACAAGGCTGATATATACTTCAAAACAATGGTTTGGTGGAGGGATGGATTTTACGCCGATATATAAAAATGAAGAAGATTGCAAGTATATTCATGAATCAATCAAAATGACATGTGATAGATTTGACACCGGATATTATCCAAAATTTAAAGAGCAATGTGACAACTATTTTTTCTTACCACATAGAAAAGAGCCGCGTGGCATTGGTGGTATTTTCTATGATAATCTGAGTTCTGGCAATTGGAGAAATGATTTTGAGTTCACAAAAGCAGTAGGTGAAGCCTTTTTGGAAATTTATTTGCACATCATACGTAAACATATACAAAAATCTTGGACAAAAGAACAACGAGAAAATCAGTTAATAAAACGTGGCAGATATGTAGAATTCAATCTGTTATACGATCGTGGCACAAGGTTTGGTTTAATGACTGACGGCAATCCAGATGCAATTATGATGTCAATGCCACCACTTGTTAAGTGGTTATAGAGAGCTGCTATTAGTAGAAAATAAATCATCATAGCTTAAAATTGTACCATGATAGTGAGCTTTTATATCGGGGGTATAATCATGGGTATAATAGATAATTTTTTAATTAAATCTGTCAAAAACAATGACATAAAAGGTGTTAAACTGACTCTAAGTCTCTACAATGCACTAAATAGTTTTAGAAAATTCTTTTCAAAGACTATGTCTTTCAAGAATACAGGATCATTTGATATAAATAATAATCAAGCTTTAAATCAGGCTTTAGGATATGCAATAAAAAGTCTTGATTATGATGTAATGAAATTACTTATTAATGCTGGCGCCAACATTAATGCAATAGGCAGCGACGGTATAAGAAGTGTAATCTATAAATATGAAAGAGCACCTGCTTATAAGAAAGAGGTTATGCCGGTCCTAGCCAAGGAGTATCTCAAAGACTATAAGGAAAAATGTTGTTTAATACTTGGTGAGTTAGTAATAAATGGTGCAATGCCTCGAAATGTTGAAGAAAAGGAAAAAATATTGAACATTTTCAAAGAAAGAGAAGGTTTTGATGAGTTTAAAGAAGTAGTAAAGCTGAAACTTGAGGCTAACTCAGTTGGTAACATGATACCACCTAAAAAACCTCCTAGAACCTTTGAATATGAGCCAATAACTATGTACGCTGAGGTGAGCAACAATGTAATACCACCTAAAAAACCTCCTAGAACTTTTGAGTATGAGTCAAAGAGTACTGGCCATGGTAATTTTCTTTCAAAAGAGTCTATTTATGCTGAGGTGTATGATGCTAAGGTTAATAATTCATTAGAGGAGTTGAGCGTATCAGATTATGCTGAAATATATGATTCACATAAAAAATCTACTGAAAATTCATCATTGAACGATAGTGGTTATTTGAGTATATCAGAAGAACCTATTTATTGCACCATAGATGATCTTTCAGAACAAAAAAAGCCTGCTAGCCTAAAACAGAAAGAGCCAGAACAGTTGTCGGAACCTATTTATGCTAGGGTAGATTTGTTCAAGAAAAGAGCAGAAAGAAAAGCAAAAGATGTAAAAGCCAATTCTGGAACTTACCATGGGTTAGTGCAGGATAAAGTGAATGATTGGCAAGAGCAAGTGAAGCTAAGTGCTAATAAGCCGATAAGTCAGCAACAGACTAATGATCAAAAAATTAAGACCAAGGCTGGTTTTAGTGTAGAAGAAATAAAGCAGAAATATGAGCGTAGAGATTCTGGCTACGATTCTGGCTATGATTCCGATACAAAAGTTGAACAACAATTAGAATTAGGATCTAAAACTCCTAGATCTGAAATAAATTCAGTGAATATTAAATATGGAATAGAGAAAGACGTTTGCGTCATAAAATAATTGACTTTATGTGCATAATCAATATAACTTGAGTTAATTCGCATTGACTCTTTCGTCTAGTGGTTAGGACACCACCCTTTCACGGTGGTAACACGGGTTCAAATCCCGTAAGAGTCACTCAAGTAGAATATAATTAAAGTTTTGAATGGGAAAAATTAGGCTTTATTTTGAAGAAGCTTTATCACAAGGCGTGAGTTTAGCACTTAATCCACAACAAAGTCACTATATTTGCAATGTAATGCGGCTTAAGAAGTATGATAATCTCTCTCTTTTTAATGGAAAGGATGGAGAATGGTTAGGGGAAGTAGTTAATATATCGCGTAAATTAACAAAAGTTACACTCAAAGAATGCACTAAACAACAGCAATATGAGGAAAATTTATACTTATATTGTGCCATGGTAAAAAGTGGTGCTTTAGGCAACATAGTAAGACAGGCAACTGAAATGGGAGTAACCTGCATTCAATTTATTTCAACGGAACGTACAGTAGTAAAAAACATTAACCTAAGTAGAGCAAAATTACAGGCAATCGAAGCTGCGGAACAATCCGGTAGGATGAGTATACCAGAGATTTTGCCTCCTATTAACTTTTGTGAGTTACCTGATTCCCAGAGTAAAAATTTTGTTTTATGTGATGAAACAGGTAAAGCTGATAAAGTGCTGAAAGGTAAGAAAAAAGTTGCTATTATTGTTGGCCCTGAAGGTGGTTTTTCATCTTATGAACTTGATCTTGCCGATAAGTTTTGTCAAAAATTGAGTCTAGGAAAAAGAATTTTAAGGGTCGATACTGCTGTGGTTGCTGCACTAACTTTCACCAATTGGTGTAGCTAGATTTTTAAATATGGCTAAGGTTTGGGCCATAGAGAAATCTGATTCAGTGTTGCACGCGCTAACTGTACAAACTCTATAGGCCGCCTGCGAAGCAGTTTGCTACTAAAGAGGAGCTAATAAAAAACATATTCTAAAATAATATTAAATCTTATATTATATTTTTTCTAAAATAAACAAATGAATCTTGCATTTTGCCTGAGTTACTGATACTCTGAGTAAAGAAGTCGGGGCGTAGCGCAGCCTGGTAGCGCATTTGGTTTGGGACCAAAGGGTCGGGAGTTCAAATCTCTCCGCCCCGATGCTAGCAGAAGTTTTAACGCTTTTAATAGGTAGGGCTTTTAAAGGCATTTCGTTCATATTGCAGTTTAATGCTCAAGTTTATAAAATAATTGACAATGTTAATTTTCTAATTTATAAATAAATTTTGAAATGATTACCGAAGGAGGTATAGAGTTTGATTGAAGTATCAGTCCATTATGGTGATGTAGGCAGAGCTCTTCCAGTATTGAAAAAAACAATTCAAAAGGAAGGAAGAGGGTTGAAAATGAAAAAACAATATCATGAAAAAAAATCAGAAAAAACAGCTAAAAAGAAAGCTGAAGCGAGAAAAAAGAGGCACCAGCAAGAATGCAGAAAGCAGCGTTACGGTTGGTAATTTTTTAATAGTTTATCATTGGTTGTTTTATGAATATTCACGAATATCAAGCAAAAGAGGTTTTGCATAAATTTAATGTCCCGGTGCCAAAAGGTTTTGTCACTATATCTGCAGAAGGAGTAAAGACTCAAGTAAGTCAATTAAAATCTGACGTGTTTGTGGTTAAAGCTCAAATTCATGCAGGTGGTAGGGGTAAAGCCGGTGGCGTAAAGCTAGCAAAGTCAGCTGAAGAAGCTCAACAGTTTGTAAAAGACATGATTGGTATGACTTTAGTTACTCATCAAACAGGGCCAAGCGGGCAGCAAGTAAGAAGAGTATACATTGAAGAAGGCTCAAGGATTAAGAAAGAGTATTACTTAAGCCTGGTAATTGACCCAAAGCTCAGTAGGCCAATATTCATATTTTCCTCAGAAGGTGGAATGGACATCGAAGAAGTGGCGAAAAATTCTCCCGCAAAAATTGTGAAATTTGATATTGATCTTGCTACAAGTTTTGATAGCAGCAAGTTAAGCAGCAGTTTTAATTTGAGTTCAGAACAAATAGAAAAAATAACAAATGTTGCAAAAAATATATATGATGCGTTTATTGCAACTGATGCGAGCCAAATTGAAATTAATCCACTGGTTGAAACAAATTCTGGAGATTTTATTGCGCTCGATGCGAAAATTAATTTCGATGACAATGCTTTATATCGTCACCCAGAAATTATGGAACTTCGTGATTATGATGAAGAAGTGAAAGAAGAGATAGAGGCTTCAAAGTATGGGCTCAGTTACATCAAAATGGATGGCAGTATTGGTTGCATGGTAAATGGTGCAGGTCTTGCTATGGCAACAATGGATATAATAAAATACTACGGAGCAGAGCCTGCTAACTTTTTGGATGTTGGTGGTGGAGCGAGTAAAGAAACTGTAACTGAAGCATTTAAAATCATATTGTCTGATAGCAACGTAAGAGGAATTTTGGTTAACATATTTGGTGGTATAATGCGTTGCGATATTATTGCAAGTGGAATTGTTGCGGCTGCAAAAGAAATGAGCATTAAAGTTCCTCTAGTGGTTAGATTATCAGGTACTAATTTTGAAGAAGGAAAAAAAATTTTAGAAGAGTCGGGATTAAATATTATTGCTGCAGATGAGCTAGATGAAGCTGCGCAAAAGATAGTAAAAGAGGTAAAATAAAGCATGTCCGTTTTAGTAAATAAAGATACAAGATTAATATGCCAGGGTTTTACTGGTGCACAAGGTACGTTTCATTCAGAGCAAGCTACCTGCTACGGAACAAAGATGGTTGGTGGTGTAACACCTGGCAAGGGTGGAAGCACTCACCTTAATTTACCGGTTTTTAATACTGTAGCAGAAGCTAGAGAAAAAACTGATGCGAATGCTACGGTAATATATGTACCTGCTAAATTTGCTGCTGCTGCAATACTTGAAGCAATGGATGCAAAAATAGAATTGATAGTTTGTATTACAGAGGGCATTCCTATACTTGATATGGTGAAAGTTAAGCGCGCGCTTGTTGATTCAAAAAGTCGATTGGTTGGTCCCAACTGCCCGGGAATTATTACGCCTGAAGAGTGCAAAATAGGAATTATGCCTGGCCATATCCATAAGCGTGGACACATAGGAATTATGTCTCGCTCCGGAACTTTAACTTACGAGGCGGTAGCACAAACAACCGCTGTTGGTCTTGGTCAATCCACGTGTATCGGAATTGGGGGGGATCCAGTTCATGGTATGACATTTGTCGACTGTATGGAGCTCTTTTTAAAAGATGACGATACTCATGGTATTGTAGTTATTGGTGAAATAGGTGGAAACGAAGAAGAAGATGTATCACATTTTGTGAAAACAGAAAAAACTAAAAAGCCAATCGTTGGTTTTGTAGCAGGTCAAACAGCACCTCCAGGAAGACGTATGGGACACGCTGGAGCAATCATCTCTTCCAGTGGTGGAAGTGCTGGTGCAAAACTAGAAGTTATGCAGAGCGCTGGAATTGCAATTGCAGAGACTCCTGCGGTGATTGGTAAAAAAGTTTTGGAAGTAATGCATCAGTTCCTAACCTAAAACGCAACTGTACGAACGTTGTGATTTGAGGAGCAATTCCCACCAGTAGGGTGTCATCCCAGTGCCCTGACTACTTGGATCCAGGAAACTTAACTCTACACCAAGTAAATGTACAATAAGAACTAGATTCCAGCGTCACGCGCTGGAATGACACCTGTAGCCCTACGTCATACCGCCGCGGTATCTCTTAGCCGCTAACAAGAGATCCCGCTAACAAGCAGCGGGATGACGGTTGTCATGGTGTCATCCCAGTGCCTATTTCTTTGTCATCCCAGTGCCCAGACACTGGGATCCAGAAGACGTAATTTCAACCAAGTGGCTGCATAATAAAGGCTGGATTCCAGTGCCAAGCATTGGAATGACATCACAGGGGCACTGGAATGACACCTCTCTTGGGCTCTTTTAGCTATAAACATTAAGAAATTTACCAAACGAAAAAAAAGGCAAAAGAAGCCCTGGTCATTGTCTATTTTCAGTATTTGGCGTTTTTTAAGTCTTAAATACTGCAATTTAGCTGCTTTTAACTGCAACTAACCTATGCTGCAAATATTTAAGAAATTTACTAAGCAGAAAAAAAGGCAAAAGAAACCCCGTGTTAGCTAGTTGTCACTCTCTAATCCTGCAAATTGGCGTACTATACTGTCTTAAACGACTTATAAGCGCGTTTCAGCTTGTGTAGGTAAAAACCTAGAAATATTGTGAAGACATAAGGTGCACATAGTGCAAAAAATTAAAAATAAGACGCCAACTACGTTGTTTTCTTGCTGTTTAATCTGCACAGATGAAGATAACTGAATACCTTTAGTTTCATGATAAGGGGGCTGGCGGAGTTTGTCAAGTAGCTTTGCATTGTGAAAACAATTATCACAAAAATCCTATATCACCAGTCATGAATACGTTATTTGCCCATTCGATTAATAACTTACCTCCTGGTAAATCTACTGAAGTCTGTTGGGCAGTCAGATATCCACGTAGTGTGGATGCAACAAGTGCTGCACAGGCTGCACTACCGCATGATGCAGTAATGCCTGTACCTCTTTCCCAAACTCTTAAAGCTATTTCTCCAGACTTTTCAACTTGTGCAATACTAATATTAATTTTCTGAGGAAATAGTACGTGATTTTCTAGCTTTGGTCCTAAATTTCGCAATGGTATTTCACTTATGTTATCAACAAAAAAAACTATATGAGGGTTACCAATATTTACTGCAACAGGATCTTTTAGCATTTCAAGCTCTATAGGTAAGTGAAGAGTGTCACACTCAGTAGACAAGGGAATTTCATGCCATTTTAGCAAAGGTTTACCCATGTTAACCTTTATGGATTTATCACCAACTTTAAAACACTCTAAAATGCGTTTGTTTACTAGCTCAATAGTGATATACTTAGTACCTTTTTCTGACATTATCAAATATCCAACACAGCGTGCTGCGTTTCCGCACATTTCAGCTCGACTACCATCAGCATTATAGATATGTATAAAGCAGTTTGCAGCATTAGACATTGTTATAATTATCACTTGATCACAACTGCTTTGATCAGCAATTTGTCTATAGTTCCAGTCTAAATTGTTTGTTGAACGTGAGTCTATGATAACAAAATTATTGCCAGTACCGTGCATCTTGATAAAATTTTTAGGACCTTGGCCACTCATCATAAGAAAATATTTCTTCTATTGGTCTTCTTTTTTTCTTACTTATTTCAGCACCCTCTTCTTCGTAACCAACCGCTATCACTGACATTACATCAAAATCTTCGGGTATATTAAACTTTTCAACTATTTTATCTCTATCAAATCCACCCATTTGATGAGCCATTAAGTTCACAGA
Organism: Wolbachia endosymbiont of Drosophila nikananu; assembly: GCF_028981865.1. Lineage (NCBI taxonomy): Bacteria > Pseudomonadati > Pseudomonadota > Alphaproteobacteria > Rickettsiales > Anaplasmataceae > Wolbachia > Wolbachia endosymbiont of Drosophila nikananu. Next base: position 12,630 of record NZ_JAPQLL010000069.1, read on the forward strand.
TGCAGCCTGTAGCATAAGAGCATAATTTGCTGCACCAGTATCATGACTAGCCCAAAGATTTTCTCCTTTACCTTGTTTACGGAAGTTTTTAGCACCTAAAGATATGATTAACACTTGTGCATCTTTTGCCCATTTTTGATTAGATTCATCAAGACAATTTAGCAGCTTTTCCCATACGCTTTGATTGTTCTGTTTGTTGCATATCACATATCTCCAAGGTTCATCACCAAAACATGAGGGAGTCAGCCTTACAGCTTCCATTAAAATATCCATGTCTTCCTGAGATATTGCTCTTGTAGTATCGTATGAACGTCCGCTGTGTCTTGCTTTCATCAACAATAATAGATCTTGTTTACTCATCATTTTTAATTTAATAGTGCATAAATAATTCATTGTAGCACAATGTGAGCAAAATTTAAATTGCAAAACCTCTTATACAAATATATTATATTTAATAAGTTATTTTTATTGGGAAGGTATGTTTATAACACAATCTAGCAGCAGATCAACACTGGCTGAAATATTGTCCTGCGTTTTACTTTTATTCTTGATGGCTCAAATAAGCGTACCATTGCAGCCTGTGCCTATCACATTGCAAACTTTAGGAGTAATGCTTATTGGGCTTAAATTTAACCGCAGAACAGCATTCTATTCTGTACTTACATACCTATCACTTGGTGCAGCAGGATTTCCTGTTTTTGCGAATTTTTCTGGTGGTTATCACATTTTTCTCGAACCGACAGGTGGATATTTAATTGGCTGTTTAGCTGCTGTTATGGTAATGAGCAAAGTAAATGAATTACTGAACTCTAAATATAAATCATTTGTGTGTAATTCCTTAAGTTGTCTGGCTGGTACAGTTGTAATCTTTATTTGTGGTGTTAGTTGGTTTGCTGTTTACTTGGGTCTGGGACAAGCAATAATGGTGGGTGTTTTACCATTCATCCTTCCTGGTTTGGTAAAAATTTTTCTACTTGTGGCAGTTTTGCAATATTTGAAAAAATGATAAAATTCCGCCCTAATCATTTCATGTGCACCCTCGCGTTTCGGGGATATGGGTATTCTCAGGGTTTTGTAGAAAATTACAAGAAGATAGCAAGCAAAGTAATTAGTGATCCTAACACTCAAATCGAAGTAGTCGGCAACCTTGATAGTATCTGTAGTGCTTGTCCAAATCAGACTAAACAAGGTAAATGCACCACACAAGCTAAAGTTTTAGAGCTAGATAGAAGGCATATAGGAATTTTAGGAATAAAAATTGGCGAGACTTTAACTTGGAATGAGGCGGTAAAAAAGATTAGAGAGAAAATGTCTTTAAAGAAATTTGATTACGCATGTGAGGGGTGCAATTGGCAGCCATATGGGATATGTAAAAATGCCCTTTTAAATCTACAAAGACAGTTGACAAAATGTTAAGATAAATTGAAGCATTTTTGTGGAAATAGACTTCTTGCACTACCTCCCAAGCCACAACTGTCATTCAGTAGAAACGAAAAAGTTACTTGACACCCTCCGCCAGCCCCCTTATCATGATAGTGAAGGTATTCAGTTATCTTCATCTGTGCAGATTAAACAGCA
>NZ_JAPQLL010000069.1:14257-25049 GCF_028981865.1 Wolbachia endosymbiont of Drosophila nikananu
GTTTAAGACAGTATAGTACGCCAATTTGCAGGATTAGAGAGTGACAATTAGCTAACACGGGGTTTCTTTTGCCTTTTTTTTCTGCTTAGTAAATTTCTTAAACATTTAAACTAAGGTGAGTTGCATTTAAAAGCAGCTAAATTGCAGTGTTTAAGACTTAAAAAAACGCCAATACAGAAAATAGACAATGACCAGGGCTTCTTTTGCCTTTTTTTTCGTTTGGTAAATTTCTTAATACTTATAGCAACATGAACAAACATTCGAGAGTAACTTCCGCTAGTAGGGTGTCATCCCAGTGCCCAGACACTGGGATCCAGAAGACGTAATTTCAACCAAGTGGCTGCATGATAAAGACTAGATCCCAGTGTCACGCACTGGGATGACAGCTACCCTGACAACCGTCATCCCGCTACTTGTTAGCGGGATCTAGAGATACCGAGGCGGGATGACGTAGGGGTTGCCGAGATTCCAGTGCTTGACACTGTCATCCAGTTTTCTTTATAATTTCCTTTGTGAAAGAACAAAAGTGCTTATTTGTAACCATAGCTGGCTTACCAAATGCTGGGAAGTCTACATTAATTAACAGCATCATAGGCAAGAAAATTGCAATTGTTACACCCAAAGTGCAAACAACAAGGACGCAAATAAGGGGTATTGCAACATGCAACAACACACAAATTGTCTTTACTGACTCCCCAGGAATTTTCTCAGCAGAAACAAAACTTGAAAAAGCTTTAGTCAAGTCTGCATGGTCAGCAATAAAGGGTGATGATATCACTTTGTTACTTGTTGATGTAAGCAATTACTTAAAAAACATAGAAAGAATAAAAACTATATTTGCACGACTGCAGCGCACAAAAGGCAGATGCATTTTGGTTATCAATAAAACTGATTTGGTAAAAAGGCCAGAACTCAAGATGGCTCATGAGCATCTGAATCTGCTTTATAAATTTGAAAAGGTGTTTACGATATCAGCATTAAAGAATGATGGCCTTTCTGATTTGATGAGTTACTTGTCTGAAGTTGCACCGGTGAGCCCTTGGTTTTATGAAGAAGATCAAATAACCGATTCCTCGACAAATTTTTTATCAGCAGAAATTACGAGAGAAAAATTATTCTTGAACTTGCATGAAGAATTGCCATACTCTACAGCTGTTATAACTGAACAATTTGAGGAAAAAAAAGATGAGAGTTTAGTCATCAAACAGATCATATTCGTGTTGAAAGATAGTCATAAAAAAATAGTGCTAGGGAAAGATGGCAGTAATATTAAAAAAATTAATATCGAAGCACGTGCTGAACTAGAAAAATTATTTGAGTGCAAGGTTCACCTCTTTTTGTTCGTAAAAGTGCGACCTTGGATCGACCGTCCGGAGGAGTATATAGGCAATGCTTAATTCTTTGTTAGTATTTGATATTGAAGCTATACCGGATATAAATTCCTGCAAGAATTTGCTGGATATTGATGACAATAGTAGTGTAGAAGAGAAGAGGGATGCATTAACAAAGTACCACCTGGAAATAACAAACGGGCAGAACTCTTTTCTGCGTCAGCCCTTCCACCAAATTGTAGTTATCAGTTTTTTACTTTGCAATATAAGCTGCCAGAGCGGTTACGAAGTGTTCACACTGCAAGAAATTAGATCTGGAGGCACACTAAATTCCAGTGAAAAGGAGCTAGTGAAAGGATTTTTTAACTACATATCGGAGAAAAAGCCAAGATTAGTTTCGTTCAACGGACGCACTTTTGATATACCAGTGCTAAAGTATCGTGCTATGGTCCATGGCATTCAAGCAGAATATTTTCATAAAGCTGGCGATAAGTGGAATAGTTATAATCAGAGATATAGTAGTGATTGGCATTGTGACTTACTTGAAACCCTCTCTGATTTTGGAGCCTCTGCAAGAGTAAAAATGAACGAAGTTTGCGCAGCATTTAATCTTCCTGGTAAGATTGGAGTTGATGGGTCACAAGTTATGGGCTTATACGATAGCGGCAAAATACAAGAGATTCGAGATTATTGCGAAACGGATGTAATTAATACTTATTTGATTTACTTAAGGTTCATGCATCATCAGGGAAGGATTACTACTGAAAGCTACAACAAAAGCGTGGAAGAGCTGCTTTTAGAGTGCGAAAAAAAAGAACATCTGAAGAAATTTAAAGAAGAATGGCAAATAACTTGTGGTGGAAAAATTTTACTTCCATAGAATAAATAGTAGAGTTATAATGCACTAATAAGCGGACCTCTGTACTAAATTTTGGTTAATATACACGTTGAGCGTATTAAGAAAGTTGCTTTTAAGGTATTGCATTTTACTTTTATTTTCGTTATAAGGTTGCTTTAAGTTGAATTTTCAACATTTTTATATTATTTACATTTAAGACAATGATTTCGAAATTTTTTGGGGGCACTTCATGAAAAAATCTATTTATACTAGAACTGCTCTAGTTTCTTTATTAACTTTATGTTCTTTCAGCAGTTTTGCAGCTGACTTTTCTGATGAGAGTATGAAGGAAATAAAAAAGCAAGAGAGCACAAAAACTTCTGGAAAAACGGAAGTTATGAAAACATCAAATAAAAAACTGAAAGAAAAGATGGACAGAATATGTAATACTGATCCAAGAAAAAAAGCTGAAGAGCTTAAGAAAAAAGAGGAGCTAAGATTAGCAGCCGAGCAGAAGAAAACAGAGGAGATTAGGCTAGCAAATGAGAAAAAAGCAAAGCTTATAGAGGATTCAAAAGCGAAAGCTCTAAATGCTAAGAATTCTAATATAGAAAAAGGTAAAGTTTCAAAAACTAAGGTTTCTAAAGCTAAGAATGCTAAAATTAAAGCTAAAGATGTAAAAGTTATTAACAAAAATACAGAGGAAAAAGTTAAGGTAAATCCTGTTGTTTCAGTTGGTGGAGTTGATATTATCGACACTAACCAAGGAAAAGATGGCTTAAGAATAACTTTCGGTGGTGTTGTTGATGCTCAAAGCCATGGTAAACCTGGAATAATTGGTGATAAGCGTTATAACATTATGCCAGGAAAATCTACAGATTATTTTAACAATGTTCAAGATGAAATAAAGGGAGCAAATCCGGTATTTCCTGAAGGAATAGGAAATATTGGTGATTACAGCGAAAGCATGGGTATGATTTCGGATGCAATATTGCACTTAAGAGCTGAAAACAAAAATGAAGATTTAGCACTTCTTTATGGTGCTGATGTGCAGTTTCATGTCCCAGTTACTGAAGGTAAGGGAGCTTCACAGGGTGTTCATGCTGCAAAAGGCAGAAGTGCGCATGTGTTTGTTAATTCAAAATATGGTGATTTGAAACTTGGTTATCAATTTGGTCCTGAGGCTCTGATGAGACTTGATGCAACAAGAATTGCAACTATTGATGGAGCTGCAGATAGTGACTGGTTCAGAAAAGTGAATTTAGAAGGGAGCGCTGCAAGTTTTCCATTTTACGTAACGCCACGTCTTTACACTGAAAGTTTCTCAAGTGAAAGTGAAAGATTCTCTTTCCGTATGGCAGGGAAGTACCATAAAGACGTTATGACTACACTGCCGTTTAGAGCTGCTTACTACTCACCAAATTATATGGGTGCAAGGTTTGGTATTAGCTACTCACCTCGCTATGATAGTAGTTTATTTATTGTGAAGGAGGATAATGATATAAGACATGTTGGTCCAGACTATGAGCACATAGTAAGCGCTGGTGCATCATATGAATATGACTTTAGTAAACATAATATAAAAGTTAAAACCTCTGTGGTTGGTGAGTATGGTCAGGCAAAAAAACCAAATGAAGATAAGCATCTTTATAAAGAATTTACGGAGTATAATGACCTAATGGGTGTGAATTTGGGTGTAAGCGCTGATTATAAGATTAATGAAGACCAAGGCATAAAATTTGCTGCCTCTTTTGCATACTTGGGCAAATCTGGTCAACCAAAGAGTATTAAGGAATACGGCCCCACTGCAAAAAAGTATAAAGATACTAGTGATAATGCTAGAAAAAGCGGCTTAACGCAATTTAATACAGAGGATACAATGTATTGGACTGCAGGGGCTGGTTATCAATATGAGAATATCTACACAAGCTTGACATACTTTGGCAGTAGAATGAATGATGGAGATATGCTTCACGATGGTGCACTTGGCGTTCAATATGATCTTTCTCCTGCATGCAGTAAGAGCAAATTTGTTCCTTACGCAGCCTTACATTATTTTATGACTGATGAAAAAGGTGCGCTGAAAGATCAAAAGGGTACCGATGTACCTTCTAATCAAGGAATTCTTCTACTTACTGGTGTGAAGTTTTCTTTCTAACCAGCTAGTACACACCACAATTCAATGTGGTGTGTATTTCCAGATGAAAATTGTTTATATTGAAAAAATTTTCAATATATGGTATAATAGCTTAAAGTAGAAGTAACAATATCATGGATATAACAGTAAATCTTGATGGGGAGCTTGAGAAAATAGTGCAGTCTCATTCTATGTTGCAAAATCGTTCTGTACCGCAGCAAATTGAGCATTGGGCTAAAATTGGTCAAGTTGTTGAAGATAACCCTGAGCTAAGCTATAACATCATTAAAGAAATCCTTTCAGGCATCGAAGATGCAAAATCAGGTGATGTTGAGGAGTATAAGCCTTTGTAGCCATATTCCATAATGCTCCTTTTCTATCGTCTCAGTGCCAATTTTTGTCATACCAGTATTTCTCTCCTTGTTATCCCAGCACCCCTCTCCTGTCATTCCAGGCTGGAATCCAGCTTTTGATCGAAAATGTTGTATAATGCACAATCAATTTTTCTGGATCCAAGTAGTCAAGGTACTGCCTTTGTCTTTGAGGCAAAACCGGCTATAACACTTAACATACTGCCTTTACAAACATTTGTTTGTAAAGCTGTATGTCAAGCACTGGAATGACGCTTTATGGCTACTTAGATGATGAGAAAAGAACACACTTCCCTTATTCTACTAGCCGTATAGCTACTTTCAAATTCAATCAATTAAACAGGAGGCCCATATGCAAACCACACTAAAAAATCATTTAGCTCAAGAATTACTTACCATCGCTACGTGCTGGAAATTAACGCTTGCAGGTGGAGAAGTAATGGGATTCACTGACTATGATGAAGATTTAAATATTAATAATATACTCTATAAATCTTCAAGTGGATTTACAGCCAGTAGTATAATATTAAACAGCGATTTAAAAACTGATAATCTAGAAATTGAAGGGACATTAAATAGTGTTGATATTAAAGAAAAAGATGTTTTATCAGGAAAGTACGACTTTGCAAATATTGAAATATTTCTTGTGAATTATAAAGACTTGACCCAGGGGACAATGAATCTACATTCAGGAACTTTTGGTAAAGTGACATTAAGTAGTGGAAGATTTATTGTTGAAATTAGAGGGCTCTCAGCAAAGCTTGAGAGAAGCATAGCAGAATTATACTCTCCTGCATGCAGAGCGCAATTTTGCGATGATAAATGTAAAGCCGATACCAAAAAATTTAGTAAAATAAGTACAATCACTAAAGTAATAGACGAAAGAAGATTTGAAGACATGAATTTAACTGAGAGTGATGAATATTATAAGCACGGAGTAGTGAAATTCTTTGGCTCAACAGCGTTTGAAGGTATAGTAAAAGAATATGAAAATAGAGTGGTTACATTGTTTACTTCGCCTTCATACCAAATTTTTGCTGGAGATAAATATTCAATACTCGCAGGTTGCGATAAAACATTTCCAACTTGTAGAAGCAAGTTTAACAATACTGTAAATTTTCGTGGTGAACCCTATATACCAGGTTTTTATATTGTTTAGCAGCACAATTTTCAATATTATGAATATGCATGGAAAGGTGGCTGAGTGGTCTAAAGCACACGCTTGGAAAGCGTGCACATATGAAAATATGTCGGGGGTTCGAATCCCCCCTTTTCCGTATATCACTTCTAGAATAGTATAAAACCCGCTATGTCAGCCTCCTTTTACTCCACTTAGGTATGTACTAATATACCTAATTTTGTTACAACATTCCCAATAACATAAATTATTTTAGCTATACTATCAATAGCATTGCTTTAAAAAGAGTGCCCATATTTTCAGTCAACCTTAAGAATTCACTAAAGATCCTATTCTTTTGTTCATCGCTTGCGCTTTTCATTAAAGCCTGGGTTCTTTCTTTTATGCCAAAAAGATATAAAAATTCTCTTTGAGTTAAAATCTCGCAATCTACGTGTTTTAATGAATCTTTTAATACTTGAAAGTTTACAAGTGCAGTAATATCGCTATTACCAACATTCTCAAGAAAATTAGCATACTTATGTTGTTTTATCGATTGCAAAGTGCTCTTATATGCGGGGTATACATAACCGTAATCTATAATCAAAGCAGCTCCTTTATTATTATGTATCTTCTTCTCAAGTTTTTTTAATATTTCAACCCCAGTTGAACATATTTCCACCACTGCACCATTAAAAAGTTTTCCATTTGTCGTCTGAGTCGCTAATACTGGAACCCATGATTCTTTCTTTCTGGATTTCAGTGCCAAGCACTGGAATGACACTCCATCATCTTGTTTTGTTACCCTATTTTCGTACCACTGCCCATCGCGGTAAATAAACTGATCTATTGGAAGAGCGTCAAAGAACTCATTTGCTAAAAAAATGGTTGGTTGTTCTGGTAGGTTGTCAATATCTTTGTGCCAATTAACACCTAAGCCTTTTAATTTTTCCTTTTGTATCTTCCGTAAAGTAGGGCTTATTTCAACTAAGTGGATCAACATTGAATTAAAAAAGCTGCTGTATTTTTTAGTGACTCTTATTATATCGTGAATGAGTGTTCCTTTGCCTGGCCCAAGTTCAACTAGAGAAAATTTTGATGGCTTTCCTAATTTTTCCCATGTATGCATTATCCAAACTGCAATTACTTCACCAAATAATTGGCTGATCTCAGGTGCAGTAGTAAAATCACCATCCTTACCAAGTGGTAATCTACTCGTATAGTAGCCGTATCTTTCATGGTACAAAACGGCATTCATGAAATCACTGATGGATATTGATCCTTGACTTTTGTCAATTAATTCGTGTATATAAGTGAGCATGTTATTAATAAATGTTTAACTATAGCGTGCCATAATATAAAATAGTAGAGTATTTATATATATAGTATAAACTTAAGTTTGTGAGTAATAGTGCTTCAGTTATGGACGACAAAAACACCGATTATGTTGCCCTTATACCTCAAGATGATAGTATTGAATACAAATTTGAAGAAGCTGTCAATTTTATAGAAAACAAGGTTATAAATGCTGATGGACTAACTTTAGCGGAAGTGTTTCAAGTGCTAGTTCAAATGCTAGATGGTGATCTAGCATTGGTAAAAAAAGTACTAGCATATGCTAATATTATGGCAAAGCATGGAATGAAGGTAGCAAAAGAGTCGCAATTAAGCAGAGCTGATGTTCGCCGAGCTTTGGAAGGTAAAGAAAGTGTTGTCAATAGACAAGATTTTATAAAGAAACCACCTCTTCCACCTGCTATAAAATCGACCAAAAAGAAAAGTAGAGGTCTTTAGATGGCTGAATCTATAAAAAAATTTACTGTACAATGTGACTTCAAAGGACAAAGTTCACCTTTTGCAATATATATAGGAAATCCAAAAAGTGATGCTCATCCAATTCATCATCAAGATTCCTGGCTTGTAAAAGAACGTGGAGGGAATATTCCTAACAAAGTAAAAGAAAGTCTACAAAAATTATATAAACTATCTCAAGAAAATGGAGTCTCTTTCTCAGAGTTATGTGCGTATGCCATTACTGTGGTTAGTAATAATGATAAAAAAAGTGACGACAAGCAGTGAGATAGTTTAATCTCTCAATATTTCATTTATAGAGGTTTTTGATCTTGTCTTTTCATCCACTTTTTTTACTATGACTGCACAATAGGTTGAAATGTTATTTTTAGATGGAATAGACCCTGGTACCACTACAGAACAAGGTGGCACTTCGCCATAAAATACCTCGCTAGTTTCTCTATCAATAATCTTTGTTGATGCTCCAATAAACACACCCATGCCAAGGACTGATCCTTCTCTAACTACCACACCCTCGGCTACCTCGCTACGTGCTCCAATAAAGCAATTATTTTCTATAATGACAGGTGAAGCTTGAATAGGCTCAAGGACTCCACCTATTCCCACTCCACCGGAAATATGGCAGTTTTTTCCTATTTGCGCACAGCTGCCAATCGTTGACCAGGTATCTATCATTGTTCCTGAATCAACATATGCACCAACGTTGATAAAACTTGGCATTAGAACAACATTTGTACCTATATAAGCAGATCGGCGGACAAAACACCCAGGAACTGCTCTAATTTTTAACTGGCAAAATTTCTCCTCATTCCATTCACTAAATTTGTTACCGATCTTGTCAAACCAGCAATTGGTATTATCTATTATTTTGTTTTCTTCAGTGAGAAAATGTAATAATATTGCCTGCTTTATCCACTTATGTACTAACCATTCTCCACTTGATAGCTTTTCTGCTACTCTAATTTTGCCACTATCAAGGAGCTCAATTACCTCTTTAATTGCTATTCTTGCTGTTTCCTTTAGGTTACAGTCATTAAATTTTTCTCTATTTTTCCAAATATTTTCTATCTCACTTTGTATTTTTTTTAGTTGCAAACCTTCCATTTGTTATATATATTAATATTAAATTTATAGTTCTCTATCATTTGAGCTTGTTACTACTTTATATGTAAGTGCTATGAAAATACAATGTAATAGTTGTACTAAAACTTACTTAGTATCTTCTGAGCAAATTGGTCCATTTGGAAGAAAGGTAAAGTGTACGAACTGCAATCATATATGGCATGAACATCTAGAAGAAGCATCAAGCAAATCGCACTCTGCTAATATACAGGAAAAAAAAATTAGTGGAAGGAATTTTTTACAGAGTCTAGCATTTACCACTCTAGCTTTTGCGACAGCTACAGGGTTATGCGTCGTAATTGCTAATGGCATCTTTCCTAGAGAGATGAACAAAGCATACAAAACGATCAGTTCATATAAGGATTCAATAAGCTATAAATTAGGATACAAAAAAGAACAAACAGAAAATCCAAATGTGAAAAAACTTGTTGTAAATAAGTTTTATCAAGACTACCTTTTTTTATCTAATTTAAGATCTAGTTAAATAGGCATAAACCATCGCCGGTATCGGTATTCAGTTCCTATAGCTACTCAGATGATGCAAACAGTATTAGGGTGACAGAGTTTTAAAAATAAGTTATCTTTTAGTAAAGAACAGCTCATGAGTATTAAAATTGCACCTTCTATACTTTCAGCAGACTTTGCAAAATTAGGAGAAGAAGTAAGAAAAATTAGCGATTTAGGTGTGGATTACATACACATAGACGTTATGGATGGGAATTTCGTCTCAAATATTACAATTGGTCCTAGCGTTGTCTCTGCAATACGTAAATATAGCAATCTTCCTTTTGATGTGCATTTAATGGTCAAATCTCCTGGTAACCACATTGAAAGCTTTATAAATGCTGGTGCTGATATTATCACTGTACATGCAGAAGCAGAGATACACCTTGAGAGGTTGATAAGAAAGATAAAGTCATACAAAAATGTAAGCGACGCAAAAAACCCGATTCAAGCTGGAGTCTCAATTGTTCCTTCAACTTCCCCAAGTGTGCTTGAATACATAATACATGAGCTAGATATTGTGCTGATTGTGACAGTCAACCCTGGCTTTGGAGGGCAGGAATTTATTCATTCACAGTTGAACAAGATATCTACTATAAAAAAAATGATACAGGAGCGTAATCTTAAAACACAAATTTCAGTAGATGGTGGAATTAACTTTTCTAACGCAGCTGATATAATAAAAGCAGGTGCTGATATTTTAGTTGCGGGATCGGCAATATTCAAGGCTGAAGATATTAAGAAGGCCATAAACGATCTTAAAAATCCATCGTGGTAATCCTATATAGCTAGTGCAGCCCTACGTCATACTGCGATTCATTCCATAGCTGTACGAACGTTGTAGTTTGGACCACCAGTGGAGCAGTGCCCAGACACTGGTCCTATGCAACTTAATTAAAAACGTTTGTTTTAGCGTAAACCCTTAGCTCATCAGCTCAGTTATAAGCAAAATTTCTGGATTCCAGACTGGAATGACACCCTACTTAACCGTCATACCGCCGTGGTATCTCTTAGCCGCTAACAAGAGATCCCGCTAACAAGCAGCGGGATGACGAATTGCTTAACCGTCATTCCGCCACGAACCGTCATACCGCGATTCATTCGCGGTATCTCATCCGCTAACAAGAGATCCCGCTGCGGGATGACGATTGTCAGGGCCAGCGCCTCTATGATGTCATCCCAGTGCCCAGACACTGGGATCCAGAAAAATTGATTATGTACTATACAACATTTTCGATCAAAAGCTGGATTCCAGTGCCAAGCACTGGAATGACACCTCTCTTGGGCTCTTTTAGCTATAAACATTAAGAAATTTACCAAATGAAAAAAAAGGCAAAAGAAACCCTGGTCATTGTCTATTTTCAGTATTGGCGTTTTTTAAGTCTTAAACACTGCAATTTAGCTGCTTTTAAATGCAACTCACCTTAGTTTAAATGTTTAAGAAATTTACTAAGTAGAAAAAAAGGCAAAAGAAATCCCGTGTTAGCTAGTTGTCACTCTCTAATCCTGCAAATTGGCGTACTATACTGTCTTAAACGACTTATAAGCGCGTTTCAGCTT
>NZ_JAPQLL010000069.1:25100-33601 GCF_028981865.1 Wolbachia endosymbiont of Drosophila nikananu
AAAAAATTAAAAATAAGACGCCAACTACGTTGTTTTCTTGCTGTTTAATCTGCACAGATGAAGATAACTGAATACCTTCAGTACCATGATAAGGAGGCTGGCGGAGTTTGTCAAGTAAGTTTTTGTTTCTATTGAATGACAGTTGTAGCCTATGCAAGAAGTCTATTGACTTTGAGCGCACTTTAGCCTATACAATTTCAATATCTTAAACTGCCAAACATGCCCGATCTAAAGACAATGATGTTAAATTTTGGCCCTCAGCACCCAGCTGCACATGGAGTGTTGCGCCTTGTTTTAGAGATGGACGGCGAAGTGGTTGAGAGAGCTGATCCTCTTATTGGGCTTTTGCATCGCGGTACTGAAAAATTAATAGAGTACAAAACATATCTTCAAGCTTTGCCTTATTTTGATCGTCTTGATTATGTGTCACCAATGTCACAAGAGCATGCGTATTCACTATGTGTAGAGAAATTGTTGCAATGCGAAATTCCGATTAGGGCAAAGTATTTACGTGTCTTGTTTTGTGAACTGACGAGAATACTAAATCATTTACTGAACGTTTCTTCTCAAGCGCTTGATGTTGGAGCAATGACTCCTCTTTTATGGCTCTTTGAAGAAAGAGAAAAAATACTGGAATTTTACGAAAGAGCTTCAGGTGCAAGGTTTCACGCAGCTTACATCAGACCAGGTGGAGTTGCAGCAGATGTTCCAGAAGGCTTGATTGAGGATATTGCAAAGTTTATAGAGCAATTTCCAAAGTATATAGACGATGTTGATGAACTTTTAACAGAAAATAGGATATGGAAGCAACGCACTGTAGGAATCAGTGAAATATCAATTAAACAGGCACTTGATTGGGGCTTTAGTGGCCCAATGTTGCGCGCGGCTGGGCTTGCTTGGGATTTGCGAAAAAGCCAGCCATATGAAATATATGATCAGCTAGATTTTGATATACCTATTGGCCAAAATGGCGATTGTTATGACCGTTATCTAGTTAGAATGGCAGAGATTAGGCAGTCTGTTAGCTTGGTGAAGCAGTGTATAGAGAAAATGCCTGGAGGCCCAATAAAAACTGAAGATAGAAAAATTTCTCCACCGCCAAGAGCAGAGATGAAAAAATCTATGGAAGCTCTGATTCACCATTTTAAACTTTACTCAGAAGGATATCACGTACCAAAAGGTGAAGCTTACACAGCTGTTGAGGCACCAAAAGGTGAGTTTGGAGTGTATATAGTTTCAGATAGTACCAATAGACCTTATAGATGCCGAATAAGAGCACCTGGCTTTGCACATTTACAAGCTTTGGATTTTATGGCAAAAGGACACATGCTTGCCGACATTGCAGCAATTATTGGCTCACTCGATATAGTTTTTGGTGAGATTGATAGGTAATTATTGTAAGATAGTAACTCAACTAATGGTCAATACATCTTCTATTAAAAATTGTACAAATTCATTGCCATTCCAGTAATTCATAGAGATTTTACCCAAAATGGCTTTAACATTACCCTGCATGATAGCAGAGCCAAGGTGAGTATTTGCAGAGCGAAATGCAATAGCTCTTACCATAACATTATCATCAGCAATAAAACATTTTATATGATCAACTCCTATAACTTCAGGCTTTCTTATCTTTGCTCCCTGAATGATAAACCTTGGTTCAGGATTCCCAACTCCAAATGGTCCCAAGCGTTGCAGCTCATTCCACAGAGATAAGTTTATTGCTTTAGCAGTTACTATACTATCAGCTTTCAAAGTTTTCTCATTTATAGAGTTTGAAAATCTTTCAGTAAAAAAATCATGCAAATCATTTATTTTGTCTTCTTTAATTGAAAATCCTGCCGCCATACTATGACCACCACCTTCAATAATTAAATTTGTAAACTTTGCGGAAAGGACTGCAGCACCGATATCAACTCCCAAAATTGATCTACAGCTTGCTTTTCCTATTCCATTGTTTAAAGACATCACTATTGTTGGTAAGTGAAACTGCTCCTTTAGCCTTGATGCAATTATACCAATTATTCCCTGGTGCCAGTTGCCGCTTACCATTATAAAATTTACACCTAATTGGGCAAATTTTTCCGCTTGTGCTGTAGCTTCCAAAAGAGCCTCATTTTCTAACACTTTCCTTGTATTATTCAAATCTATTAATTTTAGCGCGATTGAATGTGCCTCTTCATCATCATCGGTGGAAAGCAACCTTGCACCGAGTGATGCTTCTCCAATTCTTCCTCCAGCATTTATGCATGGCCCAATACTAAACCCTAATTGTGAAACACTTGGTTTTTCAAGGATCCCCAAAGCATCAAATAAAACACGCAAGCCAACGTTTTTTCTTGCTGACATAACTTTTAATCCTTGTGAGACAAATGCTCTATTGAGGTCTGTAATCTGCATAACATCGCAAACGGTTCCAAGGGCAACTAAATCCAGCAGATTAAATAAATCTGGTTCTTTTTTGTTGGTAAAAGATCCTTGCTCACGTAGGCTTTTATTAAGAGCAATAATCAGCAAAAATGACACTCCAACTGCTGCAAGGTTAGTATAAGGAGAGCTTTCATCAAGGCGGTTTGGGTTAACAACTGCTATGGCGCTTGGTAACTTTTCCGTACCAAGATGATGATCGACAACTATAATATCAAGACCAAAGACCTTTGCATCTTCTATTGGTTGATATGCAAGCGTACCGCAATCAACGGAAATACATAAATCGATCCCGTTTTTTTTAAGTTGTAATAAAGCATCTGTGTTTAATCCATAGCCCTCATCAACACGATCTGGAATGTAGACTATAGAGTGTATATCGATTGCTCTCAGGTACCTGTTAATCAATGCTGACGACGTTGCACCATCAACATCATAGTCACCAAATATTGCAATTTTTTCATTATTTTTTATTGCCCGTATTATACGAGAAACAGCTTTATCCATATCAAAAAGGTGAAAGGGATCTGGTAATAGCGATCTGATTAGTGGATATAAGAAGTCGCTCGCATTTTCTATGTTAACACCACGAGTAACCAATATTCTTGCTAGTACTTCTGGCAACTCAAATTTCTGTATAAGAGTTAAGATTTCCCTTTGATCTGCTTCTTGCAACTTCCACAATGCATTTGTTATGCTGCGCTTTTCAATTTCAAGTAGCATATTCTTTGTAAATAAAACTACTTTACCAGAACTTTTAAACTTGTTCTATAATTGTATTAGATGCACAGTTCCAGAGTGTGATGGTATGATAAAATGTGAGAAAAAATACCATCACACTCTGGAACTGTACATCTATCTCTACAAAAACTATATTTTTCTTTAGAAGAGAGTTATATTGTAACTATGGACAAAATAATCATAAAAAAATTTGGTGGGACTTCGCTAACTGATTTAAACCGAGTTGCAAATTTGATAAAAAACGATATTGAGAAAGGTTGTAATGTAATCGTTGTTGTATCTGCTGTTGCAGGATTTACTGACCAAATGGCTTTTCAGGCTAGGCAAATCTCAAATTTAAGTTGCAGACAAGAGTTATCAGAGTATGACGTTATGCTTTCAGCAGGAGAACAAATTTCTTGCGGTCTATTAGCTATCACTCTCCAATCGATCGGAGTTAATGCTAAATCGTGGCTTGCCTGGCAGTTACCAATTGTAACTGATGATTTTTATTCTGAGTCTAAAATAAAAACAATAAAGATTGACCGTGTGAAAAGATCTTTTGCTGAGGGTTATACTGCTGCGATCATCGCTGGTTTTCAGGGTATAAATGATGATAGAATCACTACTTTTGGAGGAGGAGGCTCTGATATATCAGCAGTTGCCTTCACGGTAGCCTTTGGTGTTAGAACTTGCGAAATTTTTACTGATATTGATGGAATATATACAGTAGACCCGAGAATTGTTCCAAAGGCACGCAAGCTTAAATTTATCTCTTACGATGAAATGTTGGAAATGTCGTCATCTGGTGCTAAAATACTGCATAATCGTTCAGTACAACTTGCAATGAAGCATAACATTAAAGTGCAAGTGCTATCCACTTTTAAAGAAGTAGAAGGCACCACAGTACTACACAAAAGGGATGTACTAGAGAGATACTTAATTACTGGAATAGCTTATAGCACTAATGAAGCTCTTGTAACTTTCACTAACCTTGCAAATAACTTGCGTACTTTAAGAGATATAGTAGAGGCAAACGTTAAAATTGATATGATACATGGGTCAAGTTTTGTTATCTCCAAATTTGATATTGATTTAATGGAAAAGTTACTGAATAAGAATGAAAATTATGCTATAAACGACAATGTAGCTAAAATTTCAATAATTGGCATTGGTATTATGTCTAATACTGAAGTGATGCACCGCACACTCAAGGTTTTAAGCGAAAAAAAGATAGAAATACTTGCTATCACAACATCCGAAATCAAAATCAGTATAATTGTTCAAAAAGAATATGTTGTAGCTTTGGTCAAAGATTTACATACTGAGTATGAGCTTGATATGCAACACTAGGATAGGCTCAACGTCCACAACTGTACGAACATTGCAATTTGGGCCTACCAGGAGGGTTGTATATTACTTATAGCTTATCTATTCAAATTGTGACTTTATTTTTCATAATTAATTGTTGACACTGTTGATAATCTAGTTATTATTAATATTGTATTGACCAATGAGGTGAAAAATGTCTACATCTAATCTTAAAGTTTCGATTGCTGCTTTATCATTGTGTGCATCTGCCGTTGCAATTTATATACATCTTCCTTATGTTATTGCGGCAGTTTCTGGTTCTGGTGCAATTGAAGCAGTTCCCTTAGCAATTTTTACTGTTTCTGCGGTTATTGCACTGGCTTCAGTAGCATATTTTATTAAACTTGCCGTTTCTCCACAGACAGAAATGGAGGATAAATCAAGTGTGCCTCCTTCAAGTAATAATCTCTCTCTTAATCTTACAATCTCGGACTCGGGCTCGGGTAATGTGAATATATGTACTAAGAATGATAACATGCTAATGGGAGCTGGTATTCCTATAGCAAAAAAAGCTAGCAATTGGCAAATTGACGAAGTGGGCACCCCAGAAGACCAGACTAACACTGGAGAGGGACAGCCAATGAAAGATATGATAAAAGAATCTGTGCTTGATCCTGAATCACCTCCAGTAACGCTTGGTGCACAAACAAACACAAGTGCCAGTGTACCACCACCTCCTCCTCCTGTTCCAAATAAGTCTGGAAAAGAATCCGGCCATACTGCATCTCAAGTACCACAAGAAAAGTCTGTTGGGCAAGATGAGTTGAACGCAAAATTGTCAGAAGGAGAGAAAGCTTTTAAATAGATAAGAGAACGTAGTTTTACCTTGAGAAGAATTGACGCTCAACCTAAGCCTGGAAAAGAATCCAGCCATACTGCATCTCAAGTACCACAAGAAAAATCTGTTAATCAAGATAAGTTGAACGCAACATTGTCAAATGACAATAACAAGCAAAAAATGCAAGAAGAAGAGTATTATGCGAGAGTTGAAAGAGTGCTAAAAGAGACAAAAGAGATAAGAGAGAGTCATAATGATAATCCATACAAGGTACTTCTGAACAAAATGGCACCAAGGGGTAGTGAAAGTGATCATTCTAGTGACTGGGCAGGTAGTGGAGATAAGCTGTCTAACTCGGGTGGTTGGAGTGATAATGAAAACAAGGAACAGGATAAGCAAAGTTTTGCCCCTGCCCAAGCAGATGCATCTATAGATGCCGCCCATGAAATAGATTCTGATGAGGAAGTGAGCAATTACATCAATAAGCCTTTAAATTCCCAACTAGGCAATGGAGAAAGAAGCAAAACTCCTGATAGCGCTTATGGGTCTAAATCCTCATCCCCGTTGAATTTTGAGTCAGAGACAGAGAAGCCACAGGTACCTGCTAGTTTACAAGAGGAACCTTCTGTAACAAAAGTGAATAATGTGGATCCAGTGAATAGTAGAGTGTAATCTTCACTAAAAGTAATAGGACCACAGCGGTCATAAAATTATCAAGGGAAGTACCACACACTTCCCTTCTTTTTCAAAATAAGTTTACCTACAGGTCTGATTGTATTAAGATTACTTAATACAATCAGGTCTATTATATGCGTTTATCCAAATATTACCTGCCAACTCTAAAGGAAAAGCCTACCCATGCTAAAATTATCTCCCATCAATATTCTTTACGTGCAGGCTTAATCAAGCAAACAGCGTCTGGCATTTATTCATGGTTACCGCTTGGTCTTTTAGTGCTTAAAAATATTGAAAACATCATCAGAGATGAAATGAACAAGTCTGGCGTTATTGAAGTATTAATGCCTTGTGTGCAGCCGGCAAGTCTCTGGCGAGAATCAGGCCGTTACGATGATTACGGCAAAGAGATGCTGCACATTAAGGATAGGCATGGGAGCGATATGCTTTTCGGGCCAACGCACGAGGAGGTAGCAACTGACTTAATTAGAGATACGGTAAGAAGCTACAAAGATTTGCCACTTTGTTTGTATCATATCCAGTGGAAATTCCGTGATGAGGTAAGACCACGTTATGGTGTTATGAGGGGTAGGGAATTTCTGATGAAGGATGCATACAGTTTTGATGTAGATTACGAAGGTGCACTGAATTCATATAATTTGATGTACAAAACTTACATAAAAATCTTCAAACGCATGGGGCTTACTCCAATTGGAGTGAGAGCGGCCACTGGGCCAATTGGAGGAAATTTGAGCCACGAGTTCCATATATTGGCAAACACTGGTGAGAGCACTTTATATTATGACAATAAATTTTCTGAACTACTAGAAAGTGAAGATGTTGGAAGTTTGAAGAATATATATGCAGTTGCAGATGATATGCACGACCCTAAAACTTGCCTTGTGCCGCAAGAACAGTTAAATGTTAGTAAAGGTATTGAAATAGGGCATATTTTTTATTTTGGCAACAAATACTCAAAGCCTATGAAGGCAAGTGTTACTTCTCAAGATGGAAAAAATGTCAACATGCATATGGGTTCGTATGGCATTGGGGTTTCAAGGCTTGTCGGTGCAATAATAGAAGCTTTTCATGATGATAAGGGAATTATCTGGCCAGAAGCGGTAGCTCCTTTCAGAATTGGTTTAATCAATTTACAAACGAAAGTAACGGAGGCTGCAGATAAAATATACAAAGCTTTGAAAAGCGATGAAGTGCTTTACGATGATACGGAAGGAAGTGTAGGAGTAAAATTTGCCAGAATGGATCTGATAGGCTTGCCGTGGCAAATAATTGTTGGAAAGAAAGCAGTAAGTGAAAACATAGTTGAAGTAAAAAATAGAGCAACTGGAGAGGTAAAAGAAATGCAGATTGAGGAAGCAATAAATCGCTTTAGCACAAAATGATACGCGGTATCGGCACTGACATAGTATATATACCAAGAGTATTGGGAATATTACAAAAATACGGGGGAAAATTTCTCAATAGAATCTACACTGAAAAAGAAATAGAGCTAAGTAGAAAGTATAATAGTCAAGAAATGCGAGCAAGGTATTTTGCCAAACGCTTTGCAGCAAAAGAAGCTTTTGTTAAAGCACGAGGTACTGGATTTAGCCAGGGCATTATAATGAAAGATATAGAAATATACAGTGGTGTAAAAGGAAAGCCATATATTGCTGTCAGAAAGGATTTCATCTCAAAGGACTACAAGATTCACCTTTCTTTAAGTGACGATGGAGATTACGCTACTGCATTTGTTGTAATTTGCATCTGTAGCTCACACAGATAAAGTTTACTCTTTTGTCATCCTATGCACAACTGTACGAACATTCATTTTTAAAGGTAAACTGCACAGCAAATGGTCAGTGCTTGACACTGTCCTCCTTTGTCATCCGAGTAGCTGACACTTGTATCTTTATGATGTGAGGCATTAGAGCTAAAATACCTCACAGGGAGGGTGAAGCTGATGCGACACTAATGCCATTAAGGCCGAATCCCAGATTTTGCTTCCCTCCCATAGAGTTAAAGACAGAACAGTATCTTTTGGAATTATATCCCGTATTACAAGGTTAGTCTAAACTCTCAGTTTATTTATAGTCTTGGAGGCAATTTTATGCAAGTAAATGCTATTTTGGGTGTGGATATTTCAAAAAAGAAATTTGATGTTTGTTAGTGGAGAGTAAAAAACGACACAAAGTCTTTCAAAATAATCAAGATGGTTTTGCAAAACTTGTAGTTTGGTGCAATGGCCATGGAGCAAATCTTACTCATTTATGTCTTGAAGCAACTAGTTGGTATGGAGAAGATTTGGCTACTTTTATGCACGATTTAGGACATAATGTCAGTATAGTAAATCCAGAAAGCTTTTGGCAAAAGTGAGCTGCTCAGAAATAAGACAGATAAATCAGATGCAGCTATGATAGCTGGATTTTGTATCGCCAACAAACCTACTTTTTGGAAGCCCATTGCACCTGAAATGAGGCATTTGAGGGCGTTGCATGCAATCGCTAAAAGATGATAAGGTGCAACAGAC
>NZ_JAPQLL010000070.1:0-31285 GCF_028981865.1 Wolbachia endosymbiont of Drosophila nikananu
TAAGACGGTAGTATTATAACATACGTAGATAGTCAAGGTACTCAAGCCTATCCTTCGAGACGTTTGAATAGTTGTTTGGGACATATATATGCACCCGTTTACAATCTTAAACTTTAACTAAAACTCTCGAGGTTATTTATGGTTACATCTTATCAAAATTTTATTGGCATTGATATTGGAAAACTTGAATTTGTTACTGCAGTTAATGAACAAAAAGGTGTCATCAAATTTGACAATAGTTGTGTTGGTTGGAAACAATTCTACCAAAAATTTTCAAATATCTTGCCTAACTCCATGGCAATTTTAGAAGCTACAGGAGGTTATGAGCTTGGCTTATTGTATTTTCTTATTGATAGAAACATTGCTGTGCATCGTGCTAATACTCATCAAGTTAAAAACTTCATTCTATCTCATGGAACTTTGGCAAAGTCTTGATGCAAAAGCGCTTGCCCAATATGGTTCTGAGCGGTGTAGACATCTGCAGCTATTTACACCTATCTCAAAAGAACAAACCACCTTGTTTGCACTTTGTCAGCGTCGTGACGATATTACGAAAATGCTTGTTCAAGACAAGAATAGGCTAAAAACTCCTGGAAATGATTACATTAAGGAAAGTTGTCAACAAGCTATTGAATTCCTCAACAACCAGGTAGAAAAGCTTGATCAAGCTATACAAAAAATAGTCAATGAAAATCCTGAATTGCAATGATGCCAAAAAATTCTTGAAACAGTTCCTGGAATAGGTAGAAAAACCTCTCAATGTTTATTGTGTCTCATACCGGAACTTGGTTCTTTAAATAAAAGGCAAATTTCAAGCCTTGCAGGTGTTGCGCTTCATCCTAAGGAAAGTGGTAAAGCTATTGGCTACCGAAGGATTATAGGTGGAAGAAGTAACGTTCGTTCAAAGCTTTTTACAGCAGCCATGGCTGCTGCAAGGTCCAAATCTGCACTTGGTGCCTTTTATTCTAAGCTTATTGAAAGTGGTAAGAAGAAGATGGTGGCTATAACAGCTCTAATGCGAAAAATTATAGTAATTGCTAATGCAAGACTTAAAGAAGCAATTAATTTGCATACTCTTACAACGGTAACTGAAATTGGCTAATGAATATGTGCGTCCACACAGACTTAAAGCACATATTCATTAGCTAAGCAGAAATTGTTGTGACAGCTGTTTGATATAAAATTTTATTTCTATGACACACGGGTTTTTATTGCCCACATGATTGAACAAAGTTACACAAATAAAAAATTTTTAAAAAAACATAGTTGATATCTGGGATCTCATTTTGTAGTTTCCAATTTGCGTCTATTTGCAAATATAATAATTTTACATAAAAATTTAGATCCCAGTGTCACGCACTGGGATGACGAGAAAGGAGCACTGGAATGACATCATAGGGGCTACTCGGATGACACCATTTACAACCATTCCCCTACCCTTTCTAGCTGTTTATAGCTATTAAATCTCAGAAAATATGGAGAGGCAATAAAAGGTGTGGAATTACTTAAATAATTAGATAAAAAACCAGGCATATCATTTTTTAATTCTTGCATTTTGTATCTATAATTTTGTATAGATACAACTTTTATTTTATCATAATCAAGTTTCCAATAAGCAAGTTCTGAGACTTCTCTTTTTGTTATATGTTCTACCGCTAAGGCTTGTAAAATTAATTGCGGAAAAAATCCCGACATTACTTCTTCATTGGAAGGTGGTGTACCAAGCTTATAGTCTATAATTGCCACTTGCCCACTTGGTAGATACTCAACTCTATCACATCTTGCTGTCAGTAAAATTTCTTCTGTCACTCCAATATTTTCAGCGTTATGCACTGAAACGGGAGATATTGGATAGGTAAAACTCTTTTCCAACTCAACATAATTGCTTCGAGTTTCATCAAGTTCGACAAAAGATTGAATTACCCTCTGTAGTCTTATCCACCACATATTTGAAAAATTAAATTGACTAGTTGAGAACATTTCTCGTGCAATACTCATCAGCGACTTTTCGTTGCGTAAATATCTTGCAAGAATGTTATGTACCATAGTGCCAAATTCCAATATCGATGGCTTAAAATTCAAGTCTCTTAATTGTTTAAGGCCCAGTATATATTCAACGTAAAATGAATAAGGATTACGAATTAGCTTTTCTATTGCACTGCAAGACATCACCTGCATTTTTTCTTTTCTAACTTCGGTTTGAGGTTTTGGCATAGGCTGAGTACATGGAACAGTACATTCAGGCGTATTTAATACCCTCAGCCAATCACGATACGGCTGTTTCCCCTCCTTAAGCAGAATTTCCAAACGCTGCAATAGAATTGGTTTTCTATGGCTTAGCGATCTTGTAATATAAACCTTACTTGCGCAAAACAAATTGTGTAAAGTATAAAAAAAATACCCCTGCTCTTCTTGCGCAGAAGGAAGGTTAAATTTTTCTCTCGTAAGTGCATTCAAAAGCGGCCCTTGAAAGCTTGGCGCTTCATTAAATCCAGCGAGTATCACAACTTTGTTGTGATATAAGCTGAATTTATTCAAGTCATTTGCTACAGAAAAAAACTCTTTCTCTAAAAATAAGGTCAGAATTTGGCTATATAACTCTAAGGAGCATTTAATTTCTACACCCTCACATGCATTTGAGAAATTACAGGTAAAATTACCTATTTCATTATTTAACTCTGAAAAATTTATACCAGATAGCATATTAATACACTGCAAATGAGTTGCCACCACATCAGAAATAGGGTAATTTATAGAATCAAGTAAAAGATTAAATACAACATCTAACTTACTGATAATAAGTAATATATCCTCTTCATGCTTTAGCTTTTTATGAGTATTAATAGCTTTTATAATATCGTCAAGACCGTTTATACTAAAGCTACGTAATATCTCTATTTCAAATTCAGATAAAATCCGAGAGTACTCTTCTTGAGTGTAACCAAAAGTCACTAGCCTATGTTTAAGGAGCGAAAGTAATGACACACTGCTCCAATTTGAGGTCAAAACTTCGATACTATAAAGTAGGAGTGTTATATAAGGATAATTTTCCGGTATGGCACTGTGTTGCCTTGATAAACATGCTATACGAGCTGCAAGCAATTTATCAAAGACAACCAAAGAAACGTTTTCATAACCTTCATTCTCTATAATTAATGATGTCACTTGTGCTTCTTCCTCTCTGGAGTCACAAGTGATGACTTCAATATTGCCAATATGTCCATTGCTAACTTTGCTTAGATCGGCAGTTGTATCAAAGACATAATCTAGCTCAGGACTTCCTGTCATCCCAGCCCTCTGATTTTTAGTGTACGAACATTGTAATTTGCAGGTAATTTGAGTAGTAGATGGTGTCATTCCAGTGCTTGACACTGGAATCCAGTTTCTATTGTACAGCCACCTGGTGCGCTCATTTAAAGTTAAGTTTTCTGGATCACAGTGTCTGGGCACTGGAGAACATGCTTCTGGCAGAAAACTTACATCCTCTCTGCCTATACTTAAATAACCTAGCAGATCTTTCAGGCAATATTGATAATGTTTTTTATCAAGTGATTGCCAATCTTTCTCTTTAATTTTCAAATTCAGATTAGGCAAAATTATTTTTCCAAACGGCAGATCATATATAGCCTTAATTAACGACTTATCCTTTCCAATTCCAACAAAGATTATATGTTGGTCTTTTTGTAAAGAGATTATCATATTGTTTATGTAATCACTCTTATGTTCTAATATATCTACTACTCCTAAATCTTTTAAAATTTTATTCCAACTCTCAATGAGTAAGCTTATGAAATTCTCTATTTTTTTTGAATGTTCATCGAATTGATAACAATCCGTTGTTTGGGTAGATTGAAGCAATGATGGCAGGCTATAAGCTAAATCAATAGGGAAATTATCATTATTTTTTCTATTCCACTCCAATATAAATTGAATGAGTAGCAGCATCCTCTTTGTTGGATTGATAACTTTAACTCTATCAAGATTTAATATTAAATCCTCTTCATCAATGTTTTCCAGTGAAACTATCTCTGGCAAAATTATGCATTTTTTAGCGTTATAATTCTTGAACGCACTCAGCAGCGCTATTACATCCCTTTTGCAGGGAAGTATGATCTTTATCTCGGGAATTTTTTCTCTTTCATATTTAGAAAATATGTGCTGAACCAGCACATCAAAAAGGGATTCATCCACATTAACAGTAAAAACTCTTCCCACTAACAGTAACAATTAATACAATATTTTATTATGCAGAAATCACTCAAAATATAAATGTGCTCGCAGTTTCTTATGCTATGATATATTAAAGTCTTTCACAATATTACATGGCAAACATCAGAATAGAAGTTTTAAATAAATGTGAACAAGTTGGCCGCAGAAGGGTAGTTAATGTTTACTTGATTTACATAAGCAAAGAATTACCATCAAAATTATATGAAGAAATTTGTGGGCTATTTTATAATAAAGTCATACAAGACTGCCGTTATTATTCCTACAATGAAAACCTTGAAGAAGTTCAATATAACTTCATAGAACCACAAGCAAAGTGGGGCTTGGAGATAAGCTTTTTACCTGGCATGACCGACAATGTAGGCAACACAGCAAAACAAATTATTACAGAATATTTAATAAGCAAAGGCTATATCGATCCATCTGTCATGCAAATTTCCCCCTCTGTCATTCCAGCGCGTGACGCTGGAATCTATAGATCCCAGTGTCAGGGCACTGGGATGACGGACGAAAGGGCTGGAATGACATCAATTGAGATAAAAGCAAGAAGTTCAAAATTGATTCTAAGTCAAGGGAATTTGCCAACCGAAGATGATATAAAACAAGAGTTCAACCCTATCACTGAGTATTGCACACTTATCTGTAAGAACTATAGCTGTAAATATTATGGTAAATCGAATACCACACCTGATGTCATCCCAGTGCTCCGACACTGGGATCCAGAAAACTTCAAGCAGTTGTATAATGAAAACTGGATTCCAGTGTCAAGCACTGGAATGACATCAGGTAGTAATGGGGCTAAACCTGTTGATTTAAATGTAAGTGACCAAGAGCTTGAAAAAATCAGCAGAGATGGAATCGATGGTAATGGCACTTTAGGGCTCTCGCTGGCAGCAATGAAAGCTATAAAGGATTACTTTAAAAAACTCGGTAGAAATCCATATGATATTGAACTTGAGTCTCTGGCACAGACTTGGTCTGAACATTGTAAACACAATATTTTTTGCTCCCCTATTGATGAAATAAAAGACGGTCTATATGCTCATTATATTAAGCGTGCAACGCGTGAGATAAATTCTGACATATGCGTGTCAGTCTTCTCCGACAACGCAGGAGGAATAATTTTTGATGACGATTACTTGATTGTAGATAAAGTTGAAACTCACAATAGCCCTTCAGCTCTTGATCCGTTTGGTGGAGCAATGACCGGAGTGCTTGGAGTTAATCGTGATATAGTTGGTTTTGGGAAAGGCGCAGAGCCTATAATGAATACCTATTATTTCTGCTTTGCCAAAAAAGCAAAAGGCAAATTTTATAGGGATAAAGAGCGCACTGATGAGATCTTACCGCCAAAATATATAATGAAAGAAGTGATTCACGGTGTTAATGTTGCTGGTAATTGCTCTGGTATTCCAACACAACTTGGATCGGTATATTTTGACGATAGATTTTGTGGAAAGCCGTTAGTCTTTGTTGGCAGCGTAGGAATTATTCCGCGCAGTATAAATAATGTACCTTCACACATCAAAGGACCTAAAAACGGCGATAAAATCGTAATTATTGGTGGAAGAGTTGGAAGGGACGGAATTCACGGTGCAACTTTTTCTTCAGAGGCATTGTCGGGAAACAGCCCTTCAACAATTGTGCAAATTGGTGACCCTATAACACAAAAAAAATTATCCAATGCCGCCTTAGAAGCAAGAGATCTTGGTCTTTATAATGCAATAACGGATAATGGAGCAGGCGGTCTATCATCGTCCATTGGTGAAATGGGAAAAGACGGATTTGAAGTTGATTTGAGCAAGGTTCTCCTTAAAAACGATGGTATGGCTCCGTGGGAAATATGGATATCAGAATCACAAGAGAGAATGACCTTAGCAGTGCCAGAAGAAAATCTTCCTATGTTTAAGCAAACCATGAAAAAACATGATGTGGAGGTTTGTGTGATTGGAGAATTTAACGAAAGAGGTAAAGCTGTCGTTAAATGTCCTGAAGGGAAAGTAATAATGGACATCGAAACTGAATTTCTGCATGATGGTAATCCCAAAGTGCATTTACAGACGAAACTATGGTCTAAGGAGTCTGCTGTATCCTTTCCTGTCATGCAAGTAGCTGACACTGGGATCCAGCAGGTAAAGCCTGCAAACATTTTACGCCAAAACTCATCTAATGGTGGAATTGAATGTGAAATGGATTCCAGTTTGCATGACACCCTTTGCGTGTCAGCTACTTGCATGACATCAAGCCAAGAAACTGAACTAAAAGAAATGCTGAGCAGACCAAACATTTGCAGCAAAGAGTTCATAGTGGTGCAATATGACCATGAGGTTCAAGGATCGTCAATACTGAAACCACTGCAAGGCAAGGGAAGAGTGTGCAGCGAAGCTATCGTCTCAAGGCCAATTCTTTCTTCAAATAAAGGTGTTGTAAAATCGCAAGGATTTGGCTCAAGTTATAGAGAAATTGACACTTATCACATGGCAGCATGTGCGATTGACACTGCCATACGCAACTACGTAGCTGCAGGAGGAAATATAAATCATCTAGCGTTGCTCGATAATTTTTGCTGGTGTGATGCTTATAATCCAGAAAGGCTATGGCAGCTAAAGAGAGCTGCAGAGGCTTGTTACGACTTTGCAACTGCATTTAAAACACCATTCATATCCGGAAAAGACAGTATGTTCAATGACTTCAAGGGATATGATGAAAATGGCGAGAAAGTGATAATCTCTGCACCACCTTCATTACTCATCTCAGCAATTGGAATTATAGAAAATATTGAAAATGCGGTATCGCTTGATGTAAAAATGCCAGGGAACTTGATATATGTGCTTGGTACAACCCACGATGAGCTTGGCAGATCTGAATATCAGTTATATAGTGGAATAGATAATAACAACGTGCCAAAAGTTGATGCAAAGAGCGCTAGGAAGTTGTATGAGCATTACAACCAGGCAATAAAAGATGGCATAATTGCCTCTGCAATCGCACCAAACTTGGGCGGATTAATTATTGCTCTGGCAAAATCGCTAATTGCAGGAGATCTCGGTGCTGAAATTGATCTTTCACTAGTGCCAATAGGAAAAACACAAAATACAGACATAATAAACAAAATAATAATGTTTTCTGAATCGCAAAGTAGAATTTTGGTTACTATTGCACCACAAAATCAGAAGAGGTTTGAAGCGTTGTTTGAAGATGCGGCTTATTCATATATTGGCAAAGTAACAGAGAAAAAGGTGCTAAATATAAAGGATATTATTGAAGTGAAAGTAGAAAGTTTGGCTTATAGTTATAGTTTTTACACGTAAAAGGTTCGATTAGCATCAAAAATTAAAGAATTTCTGAATCAGTTATAATCAAACCTTCTACGATATGGTCAATAAACTTAAGCTATTATATCAAGCGTATACTTATGTTAAATCTATCGAGATATCCATAAGTGGATTCCTCATGGATTCACCATACATATGAAAAAAACCTTGAATAGGTTCGCTTGTTTGAGCAAACTCTAATTCAGCATTTACAGTTCTACTCTGTTCGTTATATTCAGGTTCTCGTACTAAATTTAAGTGTCTAATGTTCATAAAATCGATACCCTCAGGTGCATGAGAAATATGCAAACTATATAGCCCATTAAACTCTTCCTGTTGTCCACGTACGTCTGGACCAATGCTTACATAGTAATTTTTTTCATTAGAATTAGGATCTAAATTTTTCTTTGAAATTATACTATAGTATTTATAATCTTTACCTTGAAGTTCACCCTCATGAACTTTGTAATCGGTTACTTTTTTAAACTGTATCTTATTGCTCATAGATTCCTCTTTGTAATTTGAATAAAATAATATTCAACATGCATATAGTAAAAATTTTCTTAAGTATTAAGAACATTACAAAAGTAGATAAAAGATTGAGAAAATAGTTATGCCAGCTAAAATATTTTTTTGATTATGCTAAATAACTCTTTCACTATGTGCAATATTTACTTAAAATAAATGTATGTCATTAAATTTGGGTAGGTAGTTATGTCTATTTTATCGATACTCCTGTTTATCAGTCTTTCTTTACTCAACACTTCAAATAAATTAATGATATGTGCTGCCTTATTTGTGGGAGCTGCTTTAGTTATAAATTCAATGGTTGAATTTTATGGCAAAAGCAAAGCTACGTACAGCTTAATAGTGTGTACAGCGCTATGTTATGTTTTTAAATGGCAAATTTTTAATTTGATGATATTGATTTCATATGCTGCAATTTTAGTCTCTCTTCTCTCAAGCATAATTATTTTTGAAAAATTGAAGTCCAAGTTGAATTTGCATATGGCAAATTTCATTACTTTAATTATAGCATCAGTTGTTGATAGTGCTGTTGTATGTGTTGGATTACTATACAAATTTTCTGCAGGTAAATGCTTATCAATATATATTAGAGATCTAATTTTTAAGTTTTCTTATGCGTCAGTATTGAGCATCTGCTTGTTTGTAGGAATGTATTTATTTTGTTTGGCGAACAAGAAGTATTTTAAGATTTCCACATAACCTGTTTTCTGATATAGCTGACCTGACTTTGGGTCCTGGGGATGTATTTGGTGCGTAACAACAGTTTAGAGTTTATAGGTAGCCTAAACCCACAACTGTACAAACATTATGATTTGAGCCTATCAGGGGGGTGTCATTCCAGTCTGGGATCCAAAAATTTTGCTTATAACTGAGCTGATGAGCTAAAGGTAGTTGTCTTACGCTAAAACAAACGTTTTTAATTAAGTTGCATAGAAGCTGGATTCCAGACTGGAATGACACCATTTGCTGTCTTCAAAAATGAATGTTCGTACAGTTGTGTGCTTGACACTGGGATGACATCATAGGAGCACTGGTCTACTTAACCGTCATACCGTCGCGGTATCTCAGCCGCTAACAAGTAGCGGAATGACGATTTATCAAACGCTGCCTAATTTTCCGTAACAGTTGAAAAATCAATAGAAAATCAACATATCACTGTAAATTCATGTATTTTAAGGCTATAATGGCTAAAATACGTTATATAGTATAATATGGACGATTTTATAAGAGTTAAGGGTGCAAGGGAACATAATCTGCAAGGTGTAGATGTCAATATACCGAAAAATAAGCTAGTTGTTATAACTGGGTTAAGTGGTTCTGGTAAATCTAGTCTTGCGTTTGATACGATTTATGCAGAAGGCCAACGCCGGTATGTTGAAAGCCTATCAGCTTACGCGCGTCAATTTCTCAATATTCAGGATAAACCAGATGTTGAGTCGATTACAGGTCTCTCTCCTGCAATATCCATTAATCAGAAATCAATCTCAAAAAACCCAAGGTCGACGGTTGGAACTGTTACCGAAATTTACGATTACTTGCGCTTAGTGTATGCACGAATAGGAGTTCCTTATTCACCTGCAACTGGATTACCGATAACAAAGCAAACTGTATCTCAAATTGTAGATACTATAATTGCGTTACCTTTAGAAACTAAAATATATATACTTGCCCCTGTTGTGCGTGGTAGAAAGGGAGAACATCTCAAAGAGATATTGGAAATTAAAAGACAAGGTTACGTAAGGTTCAAAATAGATGGTGAAGTGTACAATGTAGATGATTTTCCTAAACTTGATAAGAATAAGAAACACGACATTTTTGTGGTTGCAGATAGAATATCAATATTGGATGATATAGGAAATCGACTACCAAGTAGTATAGAATTCGCACTAAAACTTGGTCATGGTTTAATGTATGTAGAAGTAGTGAACCTACCTGACAACCATAATTCTGAGTATAACAATGGTCAAATTCTGACTTTTTCAGAGAATTTTGCATGCCCCGAGTCTGGTTTCACTCTTGAAGAAATAGAACCAAGATTATTTTCTTTTAATAGCCCTTACGGTGCATGTGGTTCGTGTAATGGGCTTGGTAAAAAGCTGGCTATTGATGTAAAGCTGATAGTGCCAGATGAAACGCTCTCAATATCTGAAGGTGCTTTAAAGCCAGTAGGGCAAACAGCACGCCAAATGTACACAAGTTATGGATTTCTAAAAAATGCAATTCTATCACTGGCTGAAAACTACAAATTTAGCCTTGATATTCCATGGAAGAACATAGATCAAGAAATAAAAGATATGATACTCTTTGGCTCCGATAAATTTCAAGGTTTGGTCAGTATCCTAGAACATCAGATGGATTATGATGAAACACTTGTCGAGCGATATTGCTCTGTTACTCACTGCAGAGAATGTACTGGCTATAGATTGAAAAAAGAAGCACTTACAGTAAAAATTGATAGCAACCATATAGGTGAAATATCAGGGCTCAGCATCGATAAATCCCTTAAGTGGTTTGAAAATTTGCCAGACAAGCTCACAGAACAACAGAAGCAAATCTCAAATAAAATACTAAGTGAAATAATCAAGAGGCTAACATTTTTAAAGAATGTAGGGTTGAATTACCTAACGCTCGATCGAGAATCTAGCACTCTCTCTGGCGGTGAGAGTCAGAGGATCAGACTTGCTTCGCAAATTGGCTCTGGTTTAACAGGAGTGCTGTATGTGCTTGATGAACCCTCGATAGGACTTCATCAATGCGATAATGATCGGTTAATTGCTACACTGAAAAACTTGAGAGACATGGGTAACACTGTAATCGTTGTTGAGCATGATGAAGATACAATAATGGCTGCTGATTATGCAATTGATATTGGTCCTGGAGCTGGTGTAAATGGTGGAAAAGTTGTTGCAGAAGGAACACCAGACCAGGTGCAAGGAAATTCAGGGAGCATAACAGGGCAATATTTGAGTGGAGAGAAAAAAATTTTAATTCCAAGGAGAAGAAAGCAAGCAACTCAGTTCATAAAAGTAATAAATGCATGTGAAAATAACTTAAAAAATGTGAACGTTAAATTTCCTATAGGGAATCTTATTTGTGTTACTGGAATATCAGGAGGGGGAAAATCAAGTTTAGTCATAGAAACGTTATATAAATATTCAGCACATAAGATACATCATTCGTCTGCACGGTATGGTCGGTGTGATAGAATAGAAGGCCTTGAATATATAGATAAAGTTATAGAAGTTGATCAGTCGCCAATTGGTAGAACTCCTGCGTCAAATCCAGCAACATATGTCGGTATGTTTACTCATATAAGAAATTGGTTTGCAGGTCTTTCGGAGTCAAAAGCAAGGGGATATAATATAGGTCGATTTTCATTTAATACCAGAGGGGGAAGGTGTGAGGCTTGTAAAGGTGATGGGCACTTAAAGATAGAGATGCATTTTCTACCGGACGTTTATGTGAAGTGTGAGCAGTGTAAAGGGCGAAGGTATAATCGTGAAACATTGGAAGTTACTTATAAAGGAAAATCAATCTCTGATGTGCTTGATATGACGATAGATCAGGCTTGTGATTTTTTTGAAAACCTTCCAATGGTAAAAGAAAAGTTGGTTTCTTTGCAGGAAGTTGGGCTTGGCTATATAAAACTCGGGCAGTCGTCAACAACGTTGTCTGGGGGTGAAGCACAACGAATAAAGCTGTCTAAAGAGCTATCAAAACGATTTACCGGAAGAACATTGTATATTCTTGATGAGCCAACAACTGGATTACACTTTGAAGATATAAATAACTTACTAAAAATACTTCATAGATTAGTCGATCTGGGAAACACTGTTATAGTTATCGAGCATAATTTGCATGTTATCAAAACTGCAGATTATATAATAGACATCGGACCAGAGGGCGGAATAAAAGGCGGAGAAGTGATTGCTACTGGAACTCCAGAAGAAGTGGCAAAAATTCCAGAGAGTGTTACAGGCAGGCATCTTAAAACATATTTATTATAAACTATTTCTTAATTATATTAGGCTAGGTTGCATATTTATGATTTGGAGATAAGAATGTCAGTATATCAATACTTTAGAAGGTACGTTGAATATGGAGTTGTACCTGCTAAGAGAGCAGAAGATTCACACTAGTTCCAGAAAATAGTTTCTATAAGTCTGTACATTATGTTGATAATGTATTAGGCCCTGTGGAAGATGTAATTTGTGGAGCTGGAAGTAAAGACGATTATAACAAGTATTATAAAAACAATGATAAACGTGGGTTACAGGGCAGAGAAAATGTATTCATTGTGTGCACTTGGTGCTATTTTAGCAGCCAGCATAATATTGCAACCTTTATTTTTGATGGTAGCATATTTGTCATACTTTCCAGCCAAGTTATTGTCAAAAATAACAGGGGACTATTGTTTAAAAGCAAGTACAAAATCATTAGTTGATCATTCAAATGCATTTTTAAGTGCTGGGCAAGATTGTGCTAGTGCAGTAGCTGAAGTATTTAACAAGATTGTAAGTTATGCTTGCGCTGCTATCATTTAGGCTGCCGCGTCAATCATAATGTCACTTGTGTGGGCTTGTGACAAAGTGCAAAGTAAGTTGAGTGAAATACAGGAGCCAGAGCTTTTGTCTCATCGGAGTGATTCGAAGACTACTTTAGTCAATGGCATATCGCAAACTGAGTTATAAGTTCTGCTTTTTCAGCAGTGGCTAAGTTTGAATTACATTGAGATGAAATAAAAAGTGAAAGCACAAGTTACTTTAGCTATACTATATGAATTATCTTATAATATATTTAATTAATTCATGAGTTGTGAACTTTCTCTTACTAAAAAAAGCTACAAATCTTATATTTCCGAACGTATGCGTAAGTTGCGAATATATCATTGATGAAAATCTTAATCTATGTAGTGAATGCAACAAAAAAATCAATTTTCTAACTAAGCATTACTGCAATGTTTGTGGCGTAGTAATCTCAGACAATATTCATACGTGTGGTAAGTGCATCATCAATCCTCCACCGTTTAAAGTATTAAGATCAGTTTTTGCTTATGATCAACATAGTAAAAACATGATTATAAATTTCAAAATTTTTTATAATTTGAATTACGTAAAAATCTATGCAAAGTGGATACACCAAGCTAATCGGGATACGTTTCAGAACGCAGAAGTCATAATTCCTATACCGTTACATAAAATGCGCTTGTTTAAACGTAAATATAATCAAGCAGCATTGCTTGCAAAAGAGTTGAGTAAGTTGTCCAATTTATCCTATACGCCATTTGCAATAAAACGTCTTCGCCATACTGTGCCTCAAGCTGGTCTTTCACTTAAACAGCGTGAAAAAAACTTAAAGAAGGCTTTTAAAACAAGCAACAAAGAAATTATCAAAAATAAAATCGTGATATTAGTTGATGATGTTGTAACAACCGGAGCAACTGTAAGATCTTGCTCTCAAGAAATTTTAAACTCCGGTGCAAAAGAAGTGAGAGTGCTATCGCTTGCAAGAACGGTGAATGATTGTGAAAATCAGCATGTTAAAACGTGATTTTTAATAACCTCAACATCACTAAACTCAAAGGTTTGATTCCCTATGATTTGAAATCTTTCGTGCCCCTTTCCTGCAACTAGCAGAATCATACCCTCGTTATAGGCAATATCTACTCCTTTCTCTATAGCTTCCCTTCTATCTTCTATCTCTAGCGCATCAGGGCAATGTAGTAAAATACCACGACGAATTTCTGCAGGACTCTCATCACGCGGATTGTCATCAGTGATTATCACTCTGTCTGCATACATTTGTGCTACTTTACCCATTTCTGCGCGTTTTGTTTGATCACGATTGCCACCACAACCAAAAACTAGAATTATTTTTTTATTGAAGTGCCATTTTAAAGACAATAGGGCTTGTTTAAGCGCACTTGGAGTATGAGCGTAATCCACAAATGCAAAAGGTTTCACTTTTTCCATTCTTCCTGGTGGAGAAACGAGTTTTTCTACGCATATTTCTCTGTAATTCAGTCTAGACGAGGTAACTATACCCATTGCACACAACAGATTATATGCTTGGAATTGCCCCAGAACCGGAAAAAACATGTCATAAATTTCATCGCCAATTTTAATTGTAAAATGTTGACCGTTTGGTGCTGGTGTTTGCTTTAACAAAGTAATATCAGAGCCTTTTTTCCCATAGGTGATAACTTTGTTGCTGCGTTTTTCAGCTATTTTAAGCAATGCGCCGTATTCATCTATATCCGCATTTAAAATCGCTGTTTTTCCTTCTGGTAATACCTCGTAAAACAACCTTTTTTTAGTTTCTAAATATTCACCAAGATTTTTATGGTAATCTAAATGATCTTGCGAAAAATTAGTAAAAGCTGCAGCACTCAACTTTAATCCATGGATTCTATATTGATCAATCCCATGACTTGATGATTCCAACACTAAGCGTTTTACATTTGTACCACGCAACGTTGCGTAAAGGTCATCTGCACCTGGAGTGGTAAGACTGTTGCTATTACCTTTTCTACCATTATTGATGCATGTTCCAAGTGTTCCAATAGACGCAGCATTATAGCCAGCATTCTGCCAGATCTGACGGCAAAATTCTACTACTGAAGTTTTACCATTCGTACCCGTTACAGCAGCAACATATTTGGGCTGTTTGAATTGATAAAACCTGCTGACTATTTCGCTGTATATTTCTTGAGGGTTGGGGTGGTCAAGCACTGCAAAACTCGGAGTATTTGTCATTCCAGTGCTTGACACTGGAATCCAGTTTTTATTATGCAATTGCTTAGTGTGTTCATTTGCAATTAAATTTTCTGGATCCAAGTAGTCAAGCACTGGGATGACATCTTTTTTGGTTCCTTGTATGACAACGTCTACACAGTCGTGTGCGTGATACCGGGATCCAGTAGGAAGAATCTGGACACGTGCTGGTTTTCTAGATTCCAGCGTCATGAGCTGAGCAGATACACAAACGAAAAGATAACCTTCCTTGACTCTCTTGGGATTACATGTAACGCCCTTGATTTCAACGTCAAAGTTAACATCAACAATATCATGCAGTAATTCTCTCAGTTTCATGTTCTACTTCATCGTTTTGAAAGTCTAAGCATGATAACCTTTTTAGTGCATCATTAAGGTCAAAGATTAAATCTTCAGGATCTTCCAGTCCACAAAATATCCGTATAAAACTTCCACCATAATCTGAATTCATTACAGATCTTGACATAGATCTACGATCTATTGGTAATATTAAACTATCGCACCCTCCCCAAGAAGCACCGATACTAAAAACTTTCATATGATCAACCATGCAGCTTAGTTCTTCACATGAATATTCTCTATCTAGTGCTATACTGAATGTGCCGCTTGCTCCTTTGAAGTAACTTTTCCATAATTCGTGTTGAGGATGGGAGGGAAGTGCTGGATACAAAACTTTTTTGATTTTTGAATGTTTTTCTAGCCACTTTGCCACTTCCATTGCTGTATTCTGGTGCCTTTTCATACGTGTGTGCAGTGTTCTTAGTCCCCTGTGTGCAAGGTAGCAGTCGTGCGATTGAATGGTTACTCCATAATTTTTATAGCTCTCATAAAGCAATTTAAAAATTTCACCTTCAGCAATAATAGCCCCCATCAATAAGTCTGAGTGACCGGCTAGATACTTTGTCACCGCACATAGTGCAA
Source organism: Wolbachia endosymbiont of Drosophila nikananu (assembly GCF_028981865.1). Classification (NCBI taxonomy): domain Bacteria; kingdom Pseudomonadati; phylum Pseudomonadota; class Alphaproteobacteria; order Rickettsiales; family Anaplasmataceae; genus Wolbachia; species Wolbachia endosymbiont of Drosophila nikananu. The sequence goes on from NZ_JAPQLL010000070.1 coordinate 15,764, forward strand.
CATCAATTCCATAATCAAGCGGCTTAAATAACAAAGGAGTGGCCCATGAATTGTCGCAAACGGTTACGATTCCACGTTCTTTAGCAACTTTTACTATATGCTCTACATTCGAAATCTCAAACGCTACAGAACCAGGAGTCTCGATCATTATCAATGAAGTATTACTCTGAATTAAATCAGTTATATCCTGTGTTGGATCATAAAAAGTTACTTCTATTCCTCTTTTTGGTAGCTCATTTTCGGCAAATCTCTTAAGTCGGTAATAACTATTATCTTGTATCAAGACATGCGAACCCGCTTTAGTGAAAGTCAAAATAGCAAAAGTAAGTGCAAATAGTCCGGAAGGATAAATAAGCGCTTGTCCACTCCCTTCAATTTCAGCAAGTGCATTTGAAAGATAATGAACAGTAGGAGTACCAACATTACTGTAGCTATAATCCCTTGCAACACCATCGTTGATTACATCGTATATACTTTCTCCATTTGCTGCATTTAAGTAGTCCTTGTAAGTAGGAAATAATATGGTAGAAGAATGATAAACTGGCGGGTTCATAGAACCTTTATAGTCATTAAATTTTCTTCCTGCTTTAACTAATATAGACTCTTCCTTCACATTTTTATTATTTATTTTTTAAATTGTACTCATTTTGCGTATACAAGTGAAGAGAAACTGCATGTATTAGCTCTATCTCACCCTTCAATAACTCATAAATCAACTTATGTCTTTTTAGAATGCTCATTCCAATAAAGCCGTCAGATATTAATATTAATTCAATGTGCGAAGGTAATGTTGAAGATGAAGCAAAATAATGATCGGCATGCTTTACTGATTCATCGATAATGTTGATATCAATTACATCTATCGAATCGCGTATTTTTTCTTCTATTGTTTTAATAATATCCATAATGGTTTCTTTAAGCAACAATATACTCCTCTTGTCATCCAAGTAGCTGACACTGGGATGACAGGAAAAGTGATATAACAATACACAATTACTTATTCTCTTCTTTATTATCTATGTCTTGATAATCAGAATCTACTACTTTTTCTTCTTTATCATTTAGATCCCCTTCTGATGAAAAGCCATTTCCAGCACTATTTTGTTGTGAGGCATTATACATAGCTTCTCCAAGTTTCATAGATAATTGAGAAAGATTAGTAACTTTCTGCTGGATTGAATCAGCGTTATCAATGTTATCAGATTTACTAACTTCTTTTAATTCGTTAACTGCATTTTCAATAGCAGATTTATCTTCTGGTGAAACTTTATCACCATACTCTGTCAGAGACTTTTCTGTAGAATGGACTAAGCTATCCGCTTGGTTTTTCACCTCAATAAACTTTTTGCGCTTTTCATCTTCTTGCGCTTTTTCTTCAGCTTCTTTTACCATGCGATTTATTTCATCATCAGATAGACCACCTGAAGATTGAATGCGTATCTTTTGCTCTTTTCCAGTAGCTTTATCTTTTGCAGAAACGTGTGCTATTCCATTTGCATCTATGTCAAATGTTACTTCGATCTGAGGAACTCCACGAGGAGCAGGAGGTATCCCTTCCAAACTAAACTGACCAAGTAACTTGTTATCAACCGCCAATTTTCTTTCACCTTGATGTACCTTAATTGTAACGGCTGTTTGGTTATCTTCTGCAGTTGAAAACACCTGAGATTTTTTAGTGGGGATAGTAGTATTACGTTCAATAAGTGGAGTAAATACTCCTCCTAGAGTTTCAATACCAAGAGAAAGTGGAGTCACATCAAGTAGTAGCACATCTCTTACATCACCTTGAATGATCGCCGCTTGTATTGCAGCTCCAATTGCTACAACTTCATCAGGATTTACTCCTCTATGTGGATCTTTGCCAAAGAATTCTTTAACTTTCTCTATAACTTTTGGCATACGAGTCATGCCACCAACGAGAACTACTTCGCCAATTTGACTAGCAGACAAACCAGCATCTTCAAGAGCTTTTTTACAAGGAGCCATAGTTCTTTCGATTAAACCATTCACTAAGCTTTCAAGTTTTGCTCTCATTAATTTCATATTTAAGTGTTTTGGACCACTTGCATCAGCTGTAATAAATGGTAGATTTATTTCCGTTTCCATTGCACTTGATAATTCAATTTTCGCTTTTTCAGCAGCTTCTTTGATTCTTTGCATAGCCATTGGATCATTTTTCAAATCAATGCCATCATTTTTCTTGAATTCATCTAGTAAATAACTCACTATTGCATTATCAAAATCTTCACCTCCAAGATGAGTGTCACCATTTGTAGCCTTTACTTCAAAAACCCCTTCACCTATTTCAAGTATTGAGACATCAAATGTACCACCTCCAAGGTCATACACCACTATTGTGTGCCCATGTTTCTTATCAAGACCATAAGCAAGCGCTGCAGCAGTCGGTTCATTTACTATTCTGAGTACATTTAATCCGGCGATTTTTCCTGCATCTTTTGTTGCTTGACGTTGAGAGTCGTTGAAGTATGCTGGCACTGTTATCACAGCATCTTTTACTTCCTCTCCAAGATAAGCTTCTGCTGCCTCTTTCATGTTTTGTAGTATAAATGCACCAATTTGACTAGGAGAGTATTCTTTATTATCAGTGGTTTTAACCCATGCATCACCATTTTTTGCTGCAAACACTTTATACGGCACGTTTAGATTTTTCATTTCAGAATCACCGTATTGGCGGCCTATTAATCTCTTAGTAGCAAAAAAGGTATTACTTGCATTGGTGGTTGCTTGCCTTTTTGCTGGAGCACCAATCAATTTTTCTCCTGACGAAGTGAATGCGATTATAGACGGAGTAGTTCTTGCCCCTTCTTTATTTTCTATTACCTTTGTATCTTTGCCCTGCATTATTGCAACACAAGAATTTGTTGTCCCGAGATCTATACCTATTGCTCTCCCCATAATGAGTACCCCATTGTAAATATTATCTGATATAAGAATATATAAGTATAGGACTCATTAATTACAAGCCCAATTTAGGTTTCTAATTAGTTATTAGAACTTAAAAGGCGCGAAAGCCACTTAGTCAGCCAAAAATTGCTTCGTAGTTTATTTGAATTATCAGCTTCTTCATTGCTGCTATCCCCAATTTGGTATCCAGAGTTCTGTAATGGCTTATAATCGTTTAAATTAACATCATCTCCTTGTTTTAAAACAAATGTGTTTACATCTAAACTGTTATCAACATTAACGTTAAATGTAATATTAAACTCTTTTTCGATTGTAGAAACTGTATTGCGTTTGTTATTAAAAATGTGCGCTATAACTGCACTGTGTGCTACTAAATCAAAAGACTTATTTCGATTCTTATTAGCAATATGTTGTAAGTCCCTTAGTATCGATGCAACAATTACTTCGTTTGATTTTACTCTTCCAGTACCTTTGCAGTGTAAACACTCTGTAGTATTAATTTCTTGTATATTTGGTTTAATTCTTTGTCTTGAAAATACCATTAAACCAAAGTCATTTATATAGCTAAATTGAACCTTAGCTTTATCATCTTTAAACGCTTGCCTTATAGCAGACTCAACAGCTCTGCAATACTGATATTTCAACATATCAATAAAATCGACTACTATTAATCCTGATAGGCCTCTAAGATTCACCTGTCTTGATATTTCAGGTACTGCTTCCATGTTGGTTCTATAAGCTGTTTCTTCTATACTATCTTCTCCTGTCATCTTTCCTGAATTTACGTCTATTGAAACAAACGCCTCAGTTAAAGTTATTATCAAAGACCCACCAGATGGCAATTCTACTCTATTGCTATATAACTCAGAAATTTGGTCTTCTATTCCGTAGTAGGTAAAGATAGGAACACAACCTCTATACAATCTATAGCGCAACTTACCACCTTTTAGTGCATTGTTAGCATATTGCCTAACTGCTTCAAAAGCTTCCTTTCCAGACACTATAACTTCTATACCATCACTACAAAAATCACGAACAGATCTCATAATTACATCTGCTTCATTGTAAATTAATGATGGAGCATTTACAGAGAAGGCATTTTTTTGAATGCTCTGCCATAATGAGGATAAGTAATTGTAATCCTGCTCAATTTCTTTCTTATTTTTTCCTGAACCAACAGTTCTTATTATTAAACCTGATCTTTTTGGTAAGCTTATTGAACTCAGTATATCCTTTAACTGCTTTCTGACATTAGCATCTTCAATTCTGCGGGACACTCCACCTTTACTCATGGAATTTGGCATGAAAACACAGTATCTACCCACTAAAGTTATGTATGTTGTAAATGAAGCTCCTTTATTACCTCGTTCCTCTTTAGTTAGCTGAACCAATACTTTTTGATTTACTGAAATAACATCTTGTAATTTGTATTTTTTATATAGAGGTACCTCTCTTACAAAACCACTACCTGACTCGTTAACATTCTTACTAGCTGCAGAATCTGAAGAAACATTTGCTGGGGCTTCTTCTGTACAATCGTCATTTGAGTAGCCCTCAAAGATAGTTTCCTTTTCTTTTTCTGGAATATTGAAGTAATTTAGAGATATCTCGGAAAAAGATAAAAAACCTTGCTTGTTTTTTCCATATTCAATAAATACAGCTTGCAAAGAAGGCTCTATACGCTTTACATAAGCAACGTATATATTACCTCTTAACTGTTTTTTTTCCTTGAATTCTTGTTCGAATTCTACAACCTTATTATTAACTGATAAGGCAACTCTTACCTCATTAGAACAGGCAGAATTTTCTATCAATAATAACCTTTTGCCGCTATTTGCCACTTATTTACCGTTTGCTTTTCATTCTGAAGTTAACTTCATACTACTTAATGCACTGTTGATTGTCAAGAATTTTACGATCTGCATTATTCGGTTGACTTTTAGTGTTTTGCGTAATAAACTCGCATAGAATTTATTATATCATTATAAGTATGGCGAAAAAAAATGCTTCTTTGCTCGTTAAGTTAGTTAGCACTGCAATCAAGATAACAAAAACTGGTGAAGAAAAATCAACTGGCTATTTTTATGTAAAAAAGCGTAATCCAAAAAAGCTCACTAGAAAACTGGAGTTTAGGAAATATGACCCAGTAGTCAGAAGGCACGTATTATTTAAAGAAGAAAAATTAAAGTAGTTTTTTTATAAGGAATTTTATTATTATGCAAAATTTACAATTAAGTTATCCTATAATAGTAGAGTTGGGGGATGTAAAAGATACAAAACTGAAATTAATAAAGGTCATTGCACAATTAATAGGTAAGAAGTACAAAACACAGAAAAAAGCAGCAAACGCTCTAAAGATTGATCAACCTAAAGTATCTCAAATCAATAGATCAAAAGTCGAAGGGTTCTCCTTAGAATACTTGCTTAACTTATTGGTTGCATTGGATCAAGACATAAGCGTAAGAATAAAGCATAATTCTAAACCTGCATAATATGGTATCCGTTCAGCCAATGGCGTCAACTTAAGGACACATTTGAGACTTCTTTGTTGAAATAAAACAGAAACAAAAGTGCTGTTTATTGCAGCTTTTGGGTAATTTAATGGTAAAAATTTTAGAGAGAAATTTTATACACTATCGCTGATATTTTTCCTTAAGTTGACGCCATTGTCCGTTCAGCGGAGTGGCAAAATAAGGTAGACAAGATAAATTAATCCCGGTGTCAAGCACTGGGATGACAAGGTATAAACCTTATCGTCATGCCGCCGCGAACCGTCATACCGCCGCGGTATCTCTAGATCCTGCTAACAAGTAGCGGGATGACGATTGTCAGGGCCAACACCCCTACGATGTCATCCCAGTCTGGGATCCAGGAATTTTATTAAGTTAGTAAGCATAAAATACAACGTTTTGATGATTATGAAAAAGCTGGATTCCAGACTGGAATGACACCATTTGTTGTAAACTCACTTCTTCTTGATTTGCAGAACAATAAAACAGTAAGCTAAAAGGGAACTTGTTACTCAACAAAACAAGATTTGAAATTTTGTGCAATGCTATTGATTATAGCTAGATATGCATCTTTTCCAGGCTCTATGTCTGATCCAATAGGATCAAGAACTACCATTTTTGCGTCATTAGAAAGAGCATTAGGCTTTATGCTATCTTCTTGTGAATGAGCAAATATACATTTAACGTTTTCTTCCTTCATTATCTTTTTTAGCTTCATTAAACTCCTCATACCTATGTACGAATCCTCTTCTATAGAAAGAATGGCGCTTGGGTGATTTAAACCAAAATATTTTTCAAAATATTGATAAGCATCGTGAGTGACGATGTATTTTTGATTTTTAAAATCATTCAGTTCTTTCACGATTTCTTTTACTTCTTGGTCTATTTTCTTTATAGCTTTTGTTGCATTAGAGTTGTATCGATGGAAATTTTCTTTATCTATGTTAGACAATGTTGCACTTATAAAAAGTATCATGCTCTTTGCATTTTCGGGACTCAGCCAAATGTGTAGGTCTTTTTCATCTTGAGTATTGGTAATTTTTCTAGAAAATGAATGTGGCCGAGCAGGAAGTAGGTTGATTACCTTTGATAATTGCACTAGTTCTTTATTATTTTTGGCGAAAGTTTGAACAAACGTCTCTAAGTTATCGTCAGTGTAAAATATGACATCACTTGATTCCAAATTACTCGCATCAGACGGCTTTAATATATAATTATGCGCAGATGTTGCATAGCCAAGCAATTCCGGTTCTAAAATCCCTTCTGTCACAGAAGCTACAAGTGAGTGGATAGGTTTGATTGTAGCTACAACTTTTAAATTGGATGAAAAGGCAATATTATAGTATAGTGTAAATGAAAGTAATAGAAAAAAAGCCAGTAAATGTCTCATATAAATGTTGAGAAGAAGTTAAATTTTGCCAAAAAGTTAAATAATGTCAATAATCGTGTTCTAAAAATAGAAAACCTTGCTCTCACATATGGTGGTAAAAGAATCCTTGACAATATCAATATGTTCATGGAAAGAGGAGACGTAATTACAATACTTGGTCCAAATGGTGGAGGTAAAACCTCTTTAGTGAAAGCAATTGCTGGCATAAATAAAAGCTGTACCGGTAGTATCGTATTTGCTGACAACATAAAAATTGGCTATATGCCGCAAAATTTTAGTATTAGTAATTTGATGCCAATAACAGTTGAATATTTCCTTTTAAATAGCTCCTTGAAAAGACTAAAGAAAAATCAATCCATTATTACAGAAGCGATAGAGTTGGTTGGTATCGGTAACATTTTGAAGAATCAAGTGTTAGAAATTTCTGCAGGGCAAACACAACTACTACTGCTTGCACGTTGTTTAATTGCAGAGCCTGACTTGATCATTCTAGATGAACCAGTCAGTGCACTGGATATTAACGCGCGGGCTAAATTTTATGATATTATAAATAAAATAGCAAAAAAACGATTGGTATCGATTCTTATGACTTCTCATGATCTTAACTCTGCTCTACCATCCTCAGATTACGTAATTTGTATAAATAATACTATCTATTGCCAAGGCAAGCCTGATGAGATTATGAAAAATAAAACCCTAAATGAAATATTTAGCAGTTACGCAGCAAAATGATTCAAAATATTTTGCGTCTTCTGCACATAACTACATTGCTGACACGTTACAATATATTACCTTGTTTACTTCCACCATCAAAGAAATCAATAAATAAAATACAAGGCCATAAGCTAAAGTGTGCTCTTGAAAAATTAGGTCCGGTGTTCATTAAGTTTGGGCAGTCTATCTCATCACGTACTGATGTTTTAAATGAGGATATAACAAATAACTTGTTATTGATATGTGATAGATTGCCATCATTTTCACATAAAATAGCAGTTAAAACTATAGAAAGTGAGTTTAATTGTAAATTGAGCGACATTTTTTCAAGCTTTTCTGAAAAGCCAATTGCAGCAGCATCGATTTCTCAGGTGCATAGAGCGGTTACAACTGAGGGTAAGGAAGTTGCTGTGAAGGTTTTAAGGCCAAATATTGAGAAAACATTCTCAAGGGATATAAAGATGCTTTCTTGGCTTGCGGAAATTGCAGAAAAATTTAGCGAACAATCAAAAAGGCTGAAACCAATTGAGTTAGTCAAAACTTTTGCTGAAATTTGCCGAGTAGAGTTAGATCTACGCTTTGAAGCTGCTCACTCTTCAGAGTTAAAGGAAAACACAAAAGATGACAGAGGTTTTTACGTACCTGAAGTAGATTGGAATAGAACTGCAAGACAGGTTTTAACATTAGAATGGATAGAAGCAACGCCAATATACGAAATTGAAAAACTGAATAATCATAAGCAAATAGCTATCAACCTTATAGAATCGTTTTGTAATCAGGTATACAGGGATTGTTTTTTTCATGCTGATATGCATCCTGGAAATCTAATGGTTGATAGTAATAACAATATTATTGCCCTGGATTGTGGAATCATGGGTAGAATAGATCATGAGACATGCTATTACGTTATAGAGATACTCAAAGGCTTTTTAAATCGGGATTATGATCACGTTGCAAAAATGCACTTTAAAGCTGGTTACGTTTCATCACAGCATAGAAATTTTGTCACAGCCTGCAGGGCAATAGGTGAACCTATTATTGGGCAGCCTATACAGAAGATTTCATTTGCTAGTTTACTTGCTCAGCTATTAAAAATAACTGGTGATTTTGATATGAAAGTTCAAACACAATTGTTATTGCTGCAGAAAACTATGATTTTACTGGAAGGGACATGTAGAAAGATCTACCCAGAAATCAATATGTGGAAAGTAGTTGAAGCGTGGATAAGCAGTCAACATGAAAGTAAAATAGGGTATAGGGAAAAAATTAGAAATTCTTATCCTGTAAAAACAGTCCAAGGGATATTTAGCCTTATAGAAAAATTAAACCTAATAGCTGATAAAAAATTACAAGTTAAAAATAAATCAAATGGAAAAGTCTATTTTTTACTGTGGTTTGTAATTATAATTCTAATCGTTAAATTTTTAATTTCTTAAACTATGGGAAAAAACTGCGTCAAACCCAATTTTTAATTCAACTTAATTTTTAATCTGCAGGAGTCGAGTTGAGAATGTCCAATTTTCCACTTTCTTTATAGCATAACATACTTCAGCGCCTCTTGCTCCTCTTGAAGCCTAATGGCTCACCACTTATGTGTAAATTAATCGTTAATGTTGTACACGTTCTTTTCTTTTTCTACTCTCTCTTGCTCTTCAATACAATATATAGCAAGCGGATTAGCTTTAAGTCTTTCGACTCCTATTTCTTCTCCTGTTCCATCGCAGTAACCATAAGTACCTAATTTTATTTTTTCTAACGCCTCCTTAATCTTTTCTTTTCTATCTTTTCGGCGCTTGATTAATTCCTCATTTCCACTATCTCCATCAGAATAGTATGTATCAATACTATTATCTTCTAGTTCTTGTTTCTCCAACTCAGCGAGTATTGATTGTAACTTTAAGTTGAAGTATTCCAGTTGTTTTACGCTCATATATTCTTCATCTTCTGAAGGAGTGTAATCCTCTGGTGACTTTATTTTCGGTAGCTTTTCCATAATTGCATTATCAAAAAAATAATAAAACCTATATAACTTATGAACAAAAAATTATACTACCCTCAAAGTAAACACTATAATTTATAATAAACATTTAAAAGCCTAGTATGATCAACTTAGTAAAAAAATTAGCAATGGATATTAATAACCTTACCCATATAGTATGTATTTTTATTATAATGTTAAGTTTATCTTCATTTACACTTGAAAACAACAATAAACAAGAAGTTATGTTAACATTAACATGGATATGTGCTACATTTGTTTTGCAGATCTCTACAAATAATTTGTTTACATCTGATTATCATGATGGAATATTAGAGCAAATCTTTGTACAGCCACTCTCTTCTAGGCTTATAGTTGCTTATAAAATTTTCGCTCACTGGTTATTATTTGGGCTACCGATTTCAGTAATTTCTTCCATATTCAGCTTTGCAGTTCTAGGCAATAGTATTGAACACTCAATAGCAGTTGGAGTGTCTTTATTATTTAATACGCTGATAATCATTAATATTTCAGCTACTGGAAATGCATTGATGATTGGTCGAAACAACTTAGCATCAGGAGTATCGCAAATTCTTGTTTTGCCAATGATAATGCCAACCTTTGTGTATTTTAAAATGCTAACTCAATTTGAAAATTTGTCCTTGAACATTTATACACTACTAATCACCATGTTAATTTTTGTCATTTTGATTGTTAACAGTACTATAACTACTCACATGGCATTAAAATTTGCTGTGGAACAGGATTGAAAAATCTTACTGTTATTCAGTAGGTATCTGCTTAGCAGAGTGACAAAATAGGTAGACAAGATAAACCAAAAAATCAAGAAAAAGTGAGTTTACAACAAATGGCGTCAAGCAAGTTTTTTCATTTCTATTCCCAATAAAAGCTCGTCATATGGTTATGCAAGAAGTCTACTTTTTATTCTTAATCAACTCTAAAGCCTTCTTCAAATCTATACTCTCAATATCTGCACTCTTGCCCAAAGCAACGTTTATTTTACCGCATTTTATATAAAATCCATACCTACCGTTGCAGATGAAAACTTCTTTTCCTTTTTCATTAACCCCGAGAGACTTTAACTCTTTGCGTGGACTGTTTGCAATAATTTGCACAACTTCGCTCAATTCTGTATTCAGCACCTCTTTGGAGCTTTTCTTAAGAGAAAAGTATCTACCATCATAGAAAATATAGTACCCGAATCGTCCAAGGCCTATTTTTACTTCCTTTCCGGTTTCTGGGTGTTCTCCAATTATTTTTGGCAAGGAGAGCAACTGAATAGCGGTATTTAGATCAATGTCATTAACATTTATATCTTTTGGTATAGAAACCGTTTTTTTCTTTCCAGGCTCACTATTAAACTCCAGGTAAAGCCCAAAAGGACCTTTTTTAATTACTACCTCTTGGCCTGTTATATCATCTACACCTAAACTTTTTGGATATTCTGAATTGTCATTACTGCCTGTAATTTCTTTTGTATGGTTGCATTCAGGATAGTTAGAACATCCAAGGAACACTCCTGTTCGCCCAAAGTTCAATTTCAATATGCCATCAGAGCAAATAGGACATTTCGTATTCACCTCTTTTTTTCCTTCTTCTGAACAAAACCGATCGATTACCAAATCGTGAATGCCGCTGAAAACTTCATCATGCGTCATTTGCTTGACAGAGTTTACATGACCAAAAAATGGCACCCAAAAATGGCTCAATTCTTTTTTCCAATCTGCACGGCCATTTGAGATTAAATCAAGCTTTTCTTCCATTTGTGCTGTGAAATCATACTCTACACAACGCTGAAAAAAAGTTTCTAAAAATATAGTAACAATTTTACCGCGGCTGCTTGGAATAAATCTTTTGTTATCCAATGAAACATACTCACGATCTTGTAATACCGAAATAATTGTTGCATAAGTTGACGGGCGACCTATACCGATTTCTTCCATTTTTTTAACGATACTTGCTTCACTATAACGAGGTGGGGGTTGAGTGAAATGCTGTTTTGGCTCAACTAAAATCAGCTTACACGCTTCCCCTTCCTTCATGGCAGGTAGCAGGCCTTCATTTTCGGCTTCCATGTTATCTTGATAGACTTTATAAAAACCATCAAAGAATATACTTGATCCACTTGCTCGCAGAATCACTTTCTGATCAATAGAACTAATTTCAACTACCACTTGATCAAGAATCGCCGATTCCATTTGACTTGCAATGGTTCTTTTCCAGATTAAATCATACAATTTAAATTGCTCTGGCGTTAAGTAATCCTTAATATTATTTGGTGTTCTATTTATATCAGTTGGCCGGATTGCTTCATGTGCTTCTTGAGCATTTTTGACCTTTTTTACATATTTACGAGGAGACTGTGGTAAATATTTATCACCATATAACGACTTAATTGACCCTCTAATTGAGTTTATAGCCTCATCTGCAATATAAAACCCATCTGTACGCATGTAAGTTATCAACCCTACAGTTTCACCACCAATATCGATACCTTCATATAAATTTTGCGCTATGCGCATAACATTTTTCACGTTAAAATACAGCTTGTTCACTGCATCTTGCTGAAGACTTGAAGTAATAAATGGAGGAAGCGGGTTTCTCTTAACTTGCTTGCGTTCTACTGTGCTTACAGCATACTGCCTTGACTCAATCTCCCTGGCTAAGTTCTTTGCCTCTTCTTCATTCTTAATATCAAATTTTTCTAGCTTTTTATTATCATAGTGGCTTAGCATAGCAAAAAAAGTCTCATCTTTGCTATTTTGCATTTCTGCCTTTATGCTCCAATACTCCTGTGTTATAAACTTACTGATTTCATCTTCCCGTTCGCATATAAGCTTTAATGCAACAGACTGCACTCGCCCTGCAGACTTGCTCCCCGACAATTTCGTCCATAACAGTGGTGACAAACTAAATCCAACTAGGTAATCCAAAGCTCTGCGTGTTTGCTGTGCGCGCACTAAGTCCATATTAATTTCACGTGGATTCTTTATTGCTTCTTGCACTGCTCTCTTTGTTATCTCATTAAAGACTACTCTATAAATGTTGTTTTCATTACTGATGGCTTTCTTTTCTTTTAATGTCTCTATCACATGCCAAGCCATTGCTTCCCCTTCTCTGTCTGGGTCTGTTGCAAGATATATATCTGATGCTTTACTCGCTGCTTTTACTAACTCTTTTATATACTTTTCTGCTTTTTCAATGGTTTCATACTTTATAGCAAAATCATTATCCGGATCGACGGAGCCATTTTTTGCTGGAAGATCTCTTACATGGCCAAAAGATGCAGCTACTTTGAACTCTTTACTCAAATATTTACCTATTGTCTTTGCTTTCGCAGGTGATTCAACTATTAATAATGCCATATTGTTAATTATTTTAGTATTTAAAGATAATATGTTGAGAAATATACGATGAAAAGTAAAAAAATATTTTAATAGGTCTTGTGAATTTTACAGAGTAGGTTGTTCATGGTTTCCAGAAAACCCTTGGACCTTGCTATTTTCAAGTGAATTTGAAGGTCTATTACAATAGTATATGATTGCAGCAGCAACCAGACAACAAGCTCCAACTGCTATTCCCACTGCTATAGCTAACCCAAGAAAGGTTTACCTACGTCATACCGCGATTCATTCGCGGTATCTCAGCATAGATTCCGCTAACGAGTAGCGGAATGACGAATTTGTTGTTTTTCAAATTGTAGGTAAACCTAAGCCACTTTATCTATATAGCTAACCCAAGAAAGGTTTACCTGAAGGATAGAATAGGTTATAATGGCATATTAAAGAGATGAAAAATGCCAAGCCTATATAGTGAAGACCTCAGAGAACAAGTTCTCAAAGCAGTTGATGAAAAAACAATGACGATAAAAAGAATTAGTGAAATATTTAAACTGAATATAAAAACAATATATTTATGGAGGAAAAGGAAAAAAGAAACAGGAAACATAAAGCCATCTTCAGGCTATCAAAAAGGTGACTGAGCCTCACCGGTGGCAGAATCTGGGTCACGAGGTCTTCTTCCTACACTCCATGTAAGAGCAGAAAGTGCCTCAAAAGAACTGCCACCTATCCACTCTAAGAAGTTATTATCTTCTCTTGCTTTCAACCAAGCAATACTTATTCATATCATCTGGGTAAGGTCAGTTTGTAAAACTTAATTTGTACGCTTCCTAGTAATTCTGATATAGTTACTTTAGTTAAAGTCTATAAAAGTTTATAAATGGCAACCTTAAGTGTAAGAGAAGCTTTATGCACAGCGATCAGAGAAGAAATGCAAAACGACCCTGACGTGTTGATCATCGGTGAAGAAGTTGCAGAGTATGATGGTGCCTATAAAGTAACAAAAGGATTACTGAAAGAATTTGGAGAAAATAGGGTAGTTGATACACCTATTACCGAACATGGATTTGCTGGCCTTGCTGTTGGAGCAGCATTCGCTGGATTAAAGCCAATTGTCGAATTTATGACTTTTAATTTTTCTATGCAGGCTATCGACCAAATCGTGAATTCTGCAGCAAAAACAAATTATATGTCAGGTGGACAACTTGGATGCCCCATAGTATTTCGTGGGCCAAATGGTGCTGCAGCAAGAGTTGCTGCACAACACTCTCAATGCTTTGCATCTTGGTATTCGCATATACCGGGATTAAAAGTGATAGTACCTTACTTTGCCTCCGATTGCAGAGGTCTGCTTAAAGCTGCAATTCGTGACCTGAGTCCGGTAATATTTCTAGAAAACGAAATAGCTTACGGACATGAACATGAAATTTCTGACTCTGAGCTGTCAAATAAAGATTATCTACTTGAGATAGGCAAGGCTGCTGTTATACGGGAAGGAAAGGATGTAACTATCACTGCTTTCTCACTGAAATTAATGGATGCTTTAAACGCAGCAGATTTACTTTCAGGTGAAGGTATAGAAGCTGAAGTTATTGACCTCAGAGCCTTAAGACCACTTGACACTCAAACTGTTATTAACTCTATTCAGAAGACTAATAGGTTAGTTAGTGTAGAAGAAGGATGGCCATTTGCAGGAATAGGAGCAGAGCTGTCAGCCGTTGTTATGGAACAAGGATTTGACTACCTTGATGCTCCAGTTATTCGCGTGACTGGCAAGGACATCCCCTTACCTTACGCTGCAAACCTAGAAAAAAAAGCATTACCGCAAGTGAAAGATATAGTTGAAGCCGTGCATCAGGTCTGCTTTAGAAAAAAATAACCCTATTGGTTCTTTTTTGTGTCTCCTGTTCCACATTGGTCCATCAAGTAAGTATTTCCAGTGCTGCCTATACCACCCATTACTTTTGTCACAATAGTTTTAGCACCGAAAAATACAGCACAAAATATACCGAGTGCAAAAAGAGCTGGCCATGGCATTCTACCAAATATCGCAAGCAAAGCTGCACCTATTATCACTACGGTCATAAGCGGTCCGCCTATTCCCCAAACGTAGCCAATAATATTACATATTACTTGAGCAGTTGTATCAGTATTAGTGTCAGCGGCAGCACTCCCAACATGAGAAAAAGAAATAAATAATACTATAAAAAGAATATTAAAAACTTTCCTAGGGTTCATCCCTATACCTTAAATTTAGATATTGCAATTATACCTAAAATACTATAATTTTTAGTAAAACTAGCATAAAGATTGAATAACAAACGGTGCCACAAAGGTAGTTGACACACAACTGCACGAACATTGTAATATGGCACGATATCACATAGTAAACGATGTCATCCGAGTAGCTTGACTACTTGGATCCAGGAAACTTAACTCTACATCAAGTAAATGTACAATAAGAACTAGATTCCAGATTGGAATGACACCCTACTTAACCGTCATACCGCCGCGGTATCTCTTAGCCGCTAACACGTAGCGGTATGATGATTCTTCAAATCGTCAAGGTGTCATCCAAGTAGCCTTCTCTTCCTGTCATCCCAGTGCTTGACACTGGGATCCAGAAGACGTAATTTCAACCAA